>DAOSIN010000082.1:0-6976 GCA_035366675.1 Salinivirgaceae bacterium
CTCGTTCAACCTACGGCGGCTTTGTTGGATTAGGCAAAAATGCAGCTATATCGTGGTCATCAGATAAATATGCCTCACAATATCAGCGTGAAGCAATGATATACAACAAACTGAACGACACCATATTAAGCTTTGACAGTGCCTCACACAACCTTAGTGAGTTAAACCCAGAGGATTTGTACAACCACCTCTATTTAGAATCTAGAATAAAACATGCACAAATTAACACCAATCAGTTTTTACGCGCTTTGGATGACGGACATTGGGATTTGTTTGAGCACGTCGTCGAGAATGAGGCATTAACAATGTGTGCGCTATTTTTATCTTCTGGAACGAGCAAATTTTTGCCAAGCAGCAATCTTATAGAATGGGCACAATATATCCGTGACAAACGTGAAGAGATTGAGTGTCCTGTTACATTTACTTTCGATCGTGAACTACGTTTACACCTTATCTATCCACCAATAGCCAAAGAGAAAGTAATCAGACTTTTAGAAGAATCTCCATTAACTTACGATAAAATATTGCACGATAACGTAGGTAAGGGACCGAAAATGCTGAAGGATAGTTTTGAACAATAAAAGCCCTGAATTACAAGGCTTTCCTCTTTTTGTGCCCCGGACCGGAATCGAACCGGTACGAGCTTTTCGGCTCACAGGATTTTAAGTCCTGCGTGTCTACCAATTCCACCACCAGGGCTGCTTTCTTGATTGTTTTTGTAGTGAGCGGGAAACGAGACTCGAACTCGCGACCCCGACCTTGGCAAGGTCGTGCTCTGCCAACTGAGCTATTCCCGCTTTTGAGATTGCAAATATAAAACTTATTCTAAAACTGACAAAATATAAAATAATAATTATAAGATTTTTTTACTCGTTCTAGTGGATAGTGCAATACGAAGTAAACAAAAAACTTTTAACGAGCTCAATGTGTTGAATTTTAGATAAATACAACACATAATAAGCAATTTTAGATGTAGTGTATAAAACCAACGGTTAATATTTATGGATGCTTTTTCCCCTATTAATATTGCTGATAATTAAAAAATATCTATATTTGCAGCGCTAAAAACGGCAAGGGGTGCCATAGCTCAGTAGGTAGAGCACAGGACTGAAAATCCTGGTGTCCTTGGTTCGATCCCGAGTGGCACCACTTCTTTAGAAAAAGCTTGTACTTTGTGTACGAGCTTTTTTTTTATATTTGTATTGAAAAAGAACACATATGACACTAATTTTTACAAACTATCATCTGTATCTACAATCAAGTTTGAACTATTTGTAAAATTAACTGTTTGTATGTAAATTTGTATATAAAAGATAGAGTATGATTTCAATTAAAAATTTTGTTTTTAATCCTTGGCAGGAGAATACATTTGTTGTATATGATGAAACCGGGCAATGCGTAATAATAGATGCGGGATGTTTTAATCAGCAAGAAGAGAGCGAACTGTCATCATTTATCAAAAATAATAACCTTACCCCAAAATATGTGTTAAACACACATTTGCATATAGACCATATTATGGGTAATGCTTTTCTTTATAAAGAATTTGGGTTGGCTCCCTGTGCACACGAAAACGATGAGTTCTTAATTGACCAAACAATGTCTTATGCATCACAATTAGGGATAAAACTCTCTGCAGAGCCCCCTTATCCAGGCAAGTATATTGAAGATGGACAAACCATTAAGTTCGGTAACTCAAACCTGAAAATAATGCACATTCCGGGACACACCCCCGGTCATGTCGTATTTTACAATGAAGAAGCAAAAGTGGTTTTTTCCGGCGACGTGCTCTTTTATGAGTCAATCGGTAGAACTGACCTTATTTATGGAAATTACGAAACTTTAATAAGAGGGATAAGTCAAAAACTGCTTACATTACCCGATGATACGAAAGTTCTTCCCGGCCACGGAGAATCAACTACTATTGGGCATGAAAAAACACACAATCTATTTATTAGATTTGCGAATTTCAATTAGTTTTAACGCTTTTGCCGATTTTTTTCAAATTTTTCTTATCATAAGAGACCAATATATAAGCCTCATACAATCCTTCATCTGTTTGGCGTGAGGCTTTTTCTATTATACTGACATCAGACAACGTAACTTCAGTTTTTGTCTCTTCAAGTTTTGTACTACTATTAGGCTCTTTGGAAACCTCTTTCTGCGTGACTGTAGTAGGTCCAATAATTTCAGCCAGTTCGGTAAAAGCGTTTGCGCGAGCTTTATCAAAAGCTACCGATTGATTTGCTGATTTTGCATATCCAACCGCATAAACCTTGTTTTTAGATTTTGGAAGTTTGTTTGCCCATTTCGGGGGAAATTGTTCGCTGCTTTGAGCCGATGTGCAAGCCATCAGACCAAATAAAAGCGTGAGCATAAATAATTGTCGTTTCATCTTTTTACATTTTTAAGCTTTTGTCAACAAGATATGGGTAATATTTTCAATATCAGACATAATTTTGTGGAAAAATTCATAACAATATGTTAAACTTTTAGTGGTTGGTGAATGGTGATTGGTGAATTGGGGTTGGTGGTTGGTGAAGAGAACTCGAGACTGGCAATTTGTTGAATGTCAGGATAATGTAGAGACGGAGCATGCTCCGTCTCTACAAATTGCGATTCCCACATAAATCAAGAAAAGTAGCTTATTAAGAAATAAAAACAACTAACTTTGTCGGCTCAATATGGCAAACAGGTCTATTATAGTCATTTGCTTGTAATTCAAGCAATCATAATAACAGATAGTAAACTAAATATGAAAAGAACACGACAACATTCATAGAAGGAACAAGGCGATGCACTGAGCGAAGCATTTCGATGGTTGTTGAGTTTATATTTCGACAGGCTCAATAACCGTCGAAACACAGGCTCAATAACCACCGAAGTGTAAAAGGTGAAAAGTAAAAGTGGAAAACCTTTATAAACTTTTAACTTTCAACTTTTAACTTTTAACTTTTAACTTTTAACTTATATATAAACATATGAAACCCGAACTCGTAATTATACTGTTAATAGGTTACTTTTTGCTTCTCTATTTTATTTCCAAATTAACATCAAAAAATACAAATAATAAGACTTTCTATCTTGCAGGGAAAAAAGCACCTTGGTACATAATAGCCTTTGGAATGGTTGGATCATCGATAAGTGGAGTTACTTTTATTTCCGTACCGGGCTGGGTCGTTACCAGTAACTTTTCTTATATGCAAATAGTACTCGGTTATTTTATTGGTTATCTTGTAATTGCATACGTCTTATTACCAATATATTACAAACTGAACGTAACTTCAATATACACATACCTTGAACATCGATTTGGTGTATCTGCCTATAAAACTGGAGCTGCGCTTTTTTTAGTAAGCAGAACAATCGGTTCGGCGTTCCGCCTTTTTATTGTAAGCGTTGTTTTACAGGTTGCCGTTTTCGACCACTTCAATATTCCTTTTTATATCACCGTAATAATCACCATATTGCTTATTTGGCTCTATACCTACAGAGGAGGAATAGGTACAATTATTTGGACAGATGTACTCCAAACCACACTATTGCTGTTGGCAGTAGTCCTCACGATAGTTGAGATAGGGCAATCTTTGAACCTAAATTTTACAGAGATGATTAAATCAGTTGCCGATAATCCTCTCAGTAAAACCTTTTACTTTGACGATTGGCGTTCTGACAAATATTTCTTTAAACACTTCTTTAGTGGAATGTTTATAACTATTGTAATGACTGGACTAGATCAAGATTTAATGCAAAAAAATCTAAGTTGTAAAAATCTGAAAGATGCCCAAAAGAATGTTGTCTCGTATGGAATGGCATTTGTGCCAATTAATTTATTATTTATGACTTTGGGCGTGCTTTTAGTTATGTACGCACAAGCAAACCATATTGAAATTCCCCTTAAAACCGATGAACTGTACCCGACAATAGCTTTTGGAGGCACTTTAAGTCCTATAGTAGCTATTTCGTTTATTATTGGATTGATAGCTGCAGCTTATTCATCAGCAGATTCTGCTTTAACAGCTTTAACCACCTCTTTTACAGTAGATATATTAGGTTACAATCACAAAAACATTGATTCGCCAAAGGCTGTAAAAGTTCGCAAAATTGTTCATGTCGGTATTTCTGTACTAATGGTTATTGTAATTGTTGTATTCAGAGCTATTTCTGATGATAGCATAATTAGCAACATATTTAGAGTTGCTGGATATACCTACGGACCGCTCTTAGGAATGTTTGCCTTTGGTATTTTTACTAAACATAACGTTAAACCTATCATGATTCCAATAATTGGAGTCCTTGCTCCAATAATTTGTTATCTCCTTCAAATTAATGCAGAAAAGCTGTTCGATGGCTATCAAGTAGGGTATGAACTACTTATTATTAATGGTTTAATTACATATTTAGGTTTATATTTTTCCCGATTTAGAAAACAAGCTCACAAGTGAAAGGTACAAAGGAAAAGGTACAAGGCACAAGTGTATTGTCCTATTTTTAAAGCATATGGACTATTTGACACCTCAAAAAAAATTGTTGTTTAAAATAATTGTCCGTTTTTCTTTGAAAAATGTTTTGTCAAATCAAAAAGAGCAACTATATTTGCATCTCTTTTTGGAATTCCTCCTTAGCTCAGTTGGTTAGAGCACCTGACTGTTAATCAGGGGGTCCTTGGTTCAAGTCCAAGAGGGGGAGCAAAACAAAACCACTTACAATATTGTAGGTGGTTTTTCTTTTGTCCTCATTTATAAATATTTCAATGATTGGTTTCTATGTAAAAATGAATATATTTGTCCAAGTTAATCAAATAAATCAATCAAAATGCGAAAATTTACTATAGGCGGTATCCAACAAATGGGGGTTGGCGTTCCAAATTTTGCTGAATCGTGGAATTGGTATATCGAACACTTTGGAATGGATGTCCGGATATTTGACGAAAAAGCAGTTGCTGAATTAATGCTCCCCCATACCGATGGGAAGCCGCGCGAGCGACACACTGCTTTAGCTGTAAATATGGGCGGTGGCGGTGGTTTTGAAATCTGGCAACACACAGGAAAAGAGCCAACAATGCCTTTATTTGACGTGCAATTAGGCGATCTGGGCATTTACGTTACCAAATTAAAATGTCGTTCAATAAAGAAAGCTTACGAATATCAACAAAAGGTAAAAACTGAGATCCTGAGTTCTATTACGAATATGCCTAATGGAACAAAACACTTTTTTGTTCGGGACTTAAACAACAATATTTTCGAGTTTGTTGAAGAGCCAAGCTATTTTAATAAGACAAAACGTATACCTTCAGGTGGCGTTTTTGGTGCGATCATTGGTGTACAGAATATGGAAGAGAGTTTGGTTGTTTATCGTGACATCTTAGGATACGATAAAATAGGTTTTGACATCACTCAAACTTTTGATGATTTTGCTGATTTACCCGGCGGTAAAAAACAGTTCCGTCGTATTTTATTGCAACACACTGAAGCCCGAAGAGGTCCTTTCTCTCCACTTTTGGGTTCATCTCAAATAGAGCTGGTGCATGTTATTGATAGAGTGCCACAAAAAATCTATGACGGACGAATCTGGGGAGACCCTGGCTTTATTCACATTTGCTATGATGTTCAGGGAATGAATGAAATCCGCCAACTGTGTGCCTCCAAAGGTTTCCCGTTTACCGTTGACAGCAGTTCATCGTTTGATATGGGAGATGCCGCAGGACATTTCTGTTATATCCAAGCTCCTGAGGGCACTTTAATTGAATTTACCGAAGCTCACCGCGTACCTATTATGAAAAAAATTGGTTGGTTTATTGATTTAAAAAAACGTAACCCCGATAAACCATTACCAAAATTCTTACTTAAAGCGATGAGTATAAATAGAATAAAAAGGGTGTAGAATAAAGCAATGTGCAATTAGCAATGAACAATTGAGAGGAGACGGTGCATACTCAGTCTCTACAGTAAAATCTGTGTATTCTGCATTCCAATTGATAATTGCTAATTGTTCATTGTTCTAAGGCTAATCGAGTTTCAATATCGCAAGGAAAGCTTTTTGTGGAACTTCCACGTTACCAACCTGTCTCATTCGCTTTTTACCTCTTTTCTGTTTCTCTAACAGCTTCCTTTTACGTGAGATATCACCACCATAACATTTTGCAGTAACATCTTTACGGACAGCTTTAACTGTCTCACGTGCAATGATTTTAGATCCTATTGCTGCCTGTATAGCCACATCAAATTGTTGACGTGGAATAAGTTCTTTAAGTTTTTCACAGATTCTTCGACCGAAATCATAAGCATTATCAACATGTAATAGTGCCGAAAGTGCGTCAACATTTTCTCCATTCAGAAGAATATCAAGTTTGACAAGCTTAGCGGGTCGGTAACCAGTAATATGATAATCAAATGAAGCATAACCTTTTGATACGCTCTTTAACTTGTCGTAAAAGTCGATAACAATCTCTGACAAAGGCATGTCGAAGTTTATTTCAACACGATTACCTGTCAAAAAAATCTGATTTTTCAATTCGCCTCTTTTGCCAATACAAAGTGTCATTATGGAGCCTAAAAACTCTGTAGAGGTAATAATTTGTGCGCTTATAAATGGTTCCTCGATGTGTCCAATATGATTTACTGGTGGTAATCCTGCCGGATTATGTACTTCTATTATTTCACCCTTCGTTGTATGTACCTTGTAACTAACGTTTGGAACTGTTGTAATAACGTCCATATCAAATTCTCGTTCTAAACGTTCTTGCACAATCTCCATATGTAAAAGTCCTAGAAATCCGCAACGAAATCCAAACCCCAATGCCACAGACGATTCTGGCTCAAACGTAAGTGAAGCGTCGTTAAGCTGCAACTTTTCAATAGATGCCCGCAAATCTTCATAATCATCAGGATCGACAGGGTAAAGACCTGCAAACACCATAGGTTTCACATCTTCGAATCCTGCTATAGCTTTTGCACATGGTCTGTCAACATGGGTA
>DAOSIN010000083.1:0-6971 GCA_035366675.1 Salinivirgaceae bacterium
ATGGACACAGCTTGAAGCTTTGGTAGGTAGTGAAAACAGAGTTAACCAGATTGCAGAAGACATCATTAAACATTTTGAGCATCGGCAAGCTGTTTTTGAAGGTAAAGCGATGATTGTTACCATGAGTCGTCGTATTGCAGCCGATATGTACGAAGCCATTATAAAACTAAGACCCGAATGGCATTCCGATGAACTGAACAAAGGTGTAATCAAAGTAGTCATGACTTCAGCATCGTCTGATGGACCTAAGATTTCTAAACATCATACAAGCAAAGAGCAACGTCGTATGTTAGCCGAACGTATGAAAAACCCGGATGATGAGTTAAAATTAGTTATTGTTCGGGATATGTGGCTTACAGGTTTTGATGCCCCGTGTATGCATACCCTTTATATTGATAAGCCTATGAAAGGACATAATTTGATGCAAGCTATTGCAAGGGTAAATCGTGTTTATAAAGATAAACCAGGTGGCTTAGTTGTTGACTATTTAGGTATTGCATCCGATTTGAAGAAGGCACTTTCTACTTATACCAGTGCAGGAGGCAAAGGTGATCCGACTATTTTACAGGAACAGGCTGTTCTGTTGATGTTGGAAAAATTGGAAGTGGTATCAAATATGTATCACGGTTTTAACTATGAAGATTATTTTGAAGCCGAAACTTCAAAAAAACTTTCAATGATTTTAGCTGCCGAAGAGCATATTTTAGGTTTGGAAGATGGTAAAAAACGATACATAAATGAGGTTACGGCTCTATCAAAAGCTTTTGCTATAGCTATTCCACACGAACAAGCTATGGCTGTAAAAGATGAAGTCTCTTTCTTTCAGGCAGTAAAGGCACGTTTAGCAAAATTTGATAGTACAGGTTCAGGTAAAACCAATGAAGAGATTGAAACAACTATACGTCAGGTAATAGATAAGGCATTGGTAACAGAAAAAGTAATTGATGTTTTCGATGCCGCAGGATTAAAAAAACCTGATATTTCAATACTTTCAGAAGAATTCCTTTTAGAATTGAAAGGAATGGAACATAAAAACATTGCACTCGAGGTATTGAGAAAAATACTAAACGATGAAATAAGATCGAGAGCAAAAAGGAATCTTGTTAAAAGCAAGTCCCTAATGGAGATGTTGGAGAAATCCATTAAGAAATATCATAACAAAATCATTACAGCAGCTGAAGTAATAGAAGAACTGATAACCCTTAGTAAAGAGATTGTTGATATGGACAACGAAGCTAAGGCAATGGGGTTATCAGATTTTGAATATGCATTTTACACTGCTGTTGCAGATAACGACAGCGCAAAAGAGTTGATGGGAAAAGAAAAGTTGAGAGAACTTGCAGTGGTTTTAACAGAGTCAATCAAGAAGAATGCAACTATTGATTGGACAATCAAGGAAAGTGTAAAAGCAAAATTAAAAGTTGCAGTAAGAAGAATTTTGAGAAAATATGGTTATCCGCCTGATATGCAAGCACTCGCAACTGAAACCGTATTGAAACAAGCTGAAATGATTGCAAACGAATTGGCAAATAACTAACTTTTCTCCACAATCTCCCTTAGCATCGAAATATTCTTTAACGTAATAGCTTTTCCCTCCTGCGAAATTAAACCATGTTTAATAAATTTCGAGAATGTGTGAACAACGCTCTCGCGTGTATAGCCAATGGTTTCGGCAATCTCCCTTCTTAGTAGTGGAAGTTCAAAAGTCTCTTTATTATAGAGTTCGTGCATTTGCAATAAGAATGTAGCCAAGCAACCATCAACGTTTTTGTTTTGATACGTCAACAGGCGGTTTACTGTGCGTGAACCCGTTGAGGCAACTGTCTCGAGGATGCTAATTGCAAAATTGCCGTTGGCTCGCATTACCATTTTAAGAGTCTCAATATCAATAAGTAAAACTTCGGAGTCGGCAATTGCAGTCGCTCTGATTTCATAATTTCGCCCGGGAAAACTGTATAGCAACCCAATAAACTCTTGTTCGGGGATTATACTTATAGTGTTGTTTTTCAGTCGTATAAGGTAATCGACTTTCGCCATTCCCGACAGCAAATAATATACGTGAGTAATAAATGAGTCTTGTTTAATTACCGTCTCATTTTTAGAGAAATGCAGCACCGCACTATTTCTAAGAAGTTGCTCTTTATCGCTCAAAGTGAGTGTATAAAATGCAGGATGTTGTAAATCTATTTTTCTCATGCGGATAGCTTTTATTTATAGAAGCGTTTTCGTTCTAATAGTTAATTTATTTAAACAGTCCCTCGTCCCTACACAACAGTAAAATAGACGATTGCGACACAATAATATGTTTCTCCCTGTTAATTTCAATCTCATAACCACTTTTGGCAACATATACTGCCAAATCGCCCTCACGTGGTTGCAGAGGGATATATTTCGGTTCGTTTGTCGAAGGCTTCCACGACTCGTCATGTTCTGAGAGTGCAGGGATAGGGTAGCCCGGTCCAACTTTAATAACATAGCCTAAAAATATGGGAGCATTTTCAGATACCGTTGCAGGCAAATACAATCCTGAACGTGTCTGTTGTTGAGGACTTTTTGGTTTAATCAGCACTCTGTCGCCCACCATAATTATATTGTCGATAGTTTGTTTGTCTAACTGTGCCATAAATCCATTCTAAAGGTAATCAGCTACAAATATAAACATCAAATGTCAATTAGCAATTACGAGTTACGAATTACGAAGTGAACAATGCGGATTGATTAATAGCAACGATTTTTAAGTCGTTGGTTGGTGTTGATACACGTGTTTTGAGCTAAATCCCAAAACTAATTGCACATTGTACCGTTAGCTAGTCATTGTAATAATATTAAATATATTCCTATACGGATAAATTTAGTAGTCAACTATGTATTAAATAGTTTGCGGTTTAAGGATTTATTTTTTGCAAGAACAACTTTTTTACAAAAAAAATTGAAACCAATTTTATGTAATTCATATAAGATTGTATCTTTGTTTTAGTATAGTGCATTGTCCGTAGGACAACATGTGATTAACCGTAAGATTTATCTTACGGCATCGAGACCACCTTAAATCTTCGCCCGTAGGGCGACACAATACCGAGTTATGAGCTATATACAATCACTACATCATATAATTATTCGCACTAAAAGTAACGAAAACGTTATTCCAAACGAGCATTCCGAAGAACTTTACCGCTATGCATGGGGATATGTAAAAAGTAAGAAATCGTTCCTATACAGGATTAATGGAATGCCCGACCATATACATCTTTTAGTTGGAATTCATTCTACCATTGCATTGGCAGATTTCGTTAGAGAACTTAAAACTTCAACTAATAAGTGGCTAAAAACCAATAGAGATAAATACCCCGATTTCATATCGTGGGGAGAAAAATACGCAGCTTTCACTATTCGTTATCAGGAGAAAGAGACTATAATAGAGTACATTAAAAATCAACGAGAACACCACAAAAAAGAGAACTTCAAAGACGAATACCGTAGATTAATTATAGAAAGCGGCATAGATATCAACGAACGGTATTTTCTTACAGATTAAGACTGCAATGTGCCACCCTACGGGTGGATTGTGTGCTGTTGCACACCCATAGGCTTACGCCTATGGTTAATCACATGTTGTCCTACGGACAAGAAAACTATTTGTTATACCAGTGTTACAGACACATACTCCAAAACAGCGATAGCGAAGTTTGGACTATAGTGTATGTCCAAACGGTATTAATGGTTTTAATAATAACAATATGTTATTAGCAAAAACTTTTTGGGGAAAACAAACTTTTTTTGCAAATTAGCAAATCTTTTTAAAAAATCTTAAAACTAACATATTATGGTTACCAAAAAATTATCTATTCTGCTGAGTATATGTATAGTAGCCACTACTTTCACATACGCTCAAAAACAAAACATTACTCTTTCCGATATTTTTAAAGATAGAACATTTGGCGCAAAGTCGGTTTACGGTTTGCAGTCAATGAATGATGGGCAACATTACACAACCTTAGAAAAGGGTGTACTTGTTAAATATAACTACAAAACAGGCAAAGCTGTTGACACTTTAGTTAAAGCAGAACAGTTTGATAATGAGAAAATTACAAGACTTAGCAACTATCGGTTTTCAGAAGACGAAACGCGCATTATTTTTCATATAAATGCCGATTATATTTACAGAAGGTCATTTATTGCTGACTATTTTGTTTGGGATTTGAAAGAGAAAAAGCTTTACCCCGTATCTGAGCAGGGTGGCGAGCGTTTAGCCACACTCTCTCCCGATGGCAAAAAAGTCGCCTTTATTCGCGATAACAATCTGTTTATAAGCGATTTAAACGGAACGATAACACCCATTACAACAGATGGTAAGGATAATCATATTATCAACGGTGCACCCGACTGGGTTTACGAAGAGGAGTTTGAATATAATCAGGCTTTTGAATGGTCGCCCGATGGAACAAAGCTTGCATGGTGCAGGTTTGACGAGAGCCATGTAAAAGAGTTTAACTTACTTAAATATAAAGGGTTAGCCCCTGAATTAGAGGAGAACGCGCTCTATCCGGAAGTATATTCGTTCAAATATCCAAAGGCTGGCGAGGATAACTCTGTAATTTCAGTTTTCATTTACGATTTAAGTTCAAAAGAAAAAGTTACTGTTGATATCGGAAACGAAACCGATATATATATCCCCCGAATCTACTGGTCGAAACGTGCAAATACGCTATCAATCGTTCGTCTAAACAGATTGCAAAATCAAATGGAGATACTCTTTGCTGACGGGAACACAGGTAAAAGCGAAGTTGTTTACAGCGAAACAAACAAATATTATATTGAGGTTCAACCATATAGTGACCTCTGTTTTGTCGATGCCGATAATTTTATAATTTTCAGTGAGCGTGATGGTTATAATCATCTATATCTGTACAATATCAACACAAAGGAGCTAAAACAGATTACAAAAGGTAATTTTGATGTAACAAACTTTTATGGCTTTGACGCTAAAACAAAGACTGTCTATTATCAATCGACAGAAGAGGGCTCAATCTATCGTTCGAACTACTCGATTGACTTAGCCGGCAAGAAAAAAATCAAACGTTCGTCGCAACTCGGCAGCAATACATCAAATTTCAGCAAAGGTTTTAACTACTATATTAACTACTTTTCAAATTCTCAAACTCCGCCGTATATTACACTTCACGATAGTAAAGACAAGGTTGTAAGAGTTTTAGAAGATAACAAGGAGTTAGTTGAAAAAATTAAGGATTACAATTTTCAGCAAAAAGAGTTTTTTACATTCAAAACATCTGAAGATGTCGAGCTTAACGCGTGGATTGTAAAGCCTGTCGATTTTTCTCCAAACAACAAATATCCTGTACTGATAACGCAATATTCAGGACCTAACTCGCAAAGTGTCTTAGATCGCTGGGGTGTTAATTGGGAGCAGGTTTTAGCAGCCGAAGGCATTATTACTGTAAGTGTTGACCCTCGCGGAACGGGTGGAAAAGGAGAGGAGTTTAGAAAAGTAACATACTTACAATTAGGTAAATACGAAACCATTGACCAAATTGAAGCAGCAAAATATTTGGGAACATTGTCCTATGTTAATCCCGAGAAAATTGCTATCTGGGGCTGGAGCTACGGTGGATTTATGGCTCTGAACTGTATAACGCAAGGTGCAGACCAGTTTGCTGCGGCAATCGCAGTTGCTCCGGTAACAAATTGGCGATACTACGACAATATTTATACCGAAAGATTTATGCGTACACCGCAGGAAAATGCTGAAAATTATGACAATAACAGTCCTATTAATCACGTTGACAAACTTAAAGGGAAGGTATTAATAATTTCAGGAACTCACGACGATAATGTTCATCACCAGAACACATACGAGTTTGCAGAGGCATTGGTACAAGCTGGTAAACAGTTCGAAATGATGTTATACACTAACAGAAATCATGATATATATGGGGGAAATACCAGAATGCACTTATTCACTAAAAAGTTTAACTTTTTAATTGAAAACCTCAAATAGAAGAACTAACTTTGTTAAATCAAAATAAACAGTAATCTAAAAATATATAATTATGAGCGAAGAAATAAGAAAACTAAAACCGGTAGAGGTTTGGGAGAATTTTTATCAATTAACACAAATCCCACGTCCTTCAAAAAAAGAGGAGAAGATAATCAAGTACATGAAAAAGTTTGGAGAAGATTTGGGATTGGAAACCATTGTTGATAAAGTTGGAAACGTTATAATACGCAAGCCTGCAACTCCCGGAATGGAAAACCGCAAAGGTGTTATTTTGCAAAGCCACTTGGATATGGTTCCGCAAGCAAACAGCAATATTAAACACGATTTTGCAAAAGATCCCATTGACGCATATATCGATGGCGAATGGGTAACAGCGCGCGATACCACATTAGGAGCCGACAACGGAATTGGCGTAGCCGTTACTATGGGTATTTTGCAAACGAAAAATATTCAACACGGACCAATTGAAGCACTCTTTACCATTGACGAAGAGACTGGAATGACAGGGGCTTTTGGGTTAAAACCCGGTATGCTAAAAGGTGATATTTTAATTAACCTCGATTCGGAAGATGAAGGGGAACTTTATGTTGGCTGTGCAGGAGGCGAAGACGCAAACGTTGTTTTCAAAGTTAAGTTAGACGCAGTTCCAAGCAACCACGAAGCTATCGCGTTAGAAGTAAAAGGATTAAAGGGCGGTCACAGTGGTATGGATATCGTTCTTGGCAGAGGAAATGCAAACAAACTTCTATTTAGAATTTTAAGACAACTTGCTGATAATCACTTAATACGAATAGCAAACATCAATAGTGGAAGTTTAAGAAATGCTATTCCTCGTGAAGGTTTTGTTACATTCTACGCTCCGAAAGGAACTAAGGATGCTATTTCGAAAGAGGTCAAAGAGTACGAGAAAATTGTTAAAAGCGAACTATCTGGTACAGAGCCCGATTTGTCAATC
>DAOSIN010000084.1:0-6938 GCA_035366675.1 Salinivirgaceae bacterium
CGTATATTGGTATTATACGCGATATGCCTAAGGTGGACAGTCACACTATTGAAACATTAATAGAGATACAAAATCGTTTAGTATCTATAGGATCTATTTTATCTATTGAAGGTGAAGATGTTAAATTTAAAGTACCTGAAATAAACAACTCTCATGTAGAGTTTCTCGAAAAAGAGATGGATGCCATGGATGCTACTTTAGCTAAATTATCATCTTTTGTTTTGCCCGGAGGCAATTTGGCAGTATCGCACACTCATGTTGCACGTTGCATTTGCAGACGTGCCGAACGCTTAGTTCTGCAAGTTCACGAGCAGTTTGGTGGCTGTGAAATGGTCATCAAATATTTAAACCGATTATCTGACTATCTATTCGTTTTGTCAAGAAAATTTAGTGCAGATTTTAAGGGGCAAGAAATAGTTTGGAAACCATGATTGAAAGTTGAAATAATTTTATATTTTTGCGCCACTTTATACTAACACTAAAAAAACGATCGTTATGTATTGGACTTTAGAACTGGCATCAAAACTAGAAGACGCTCCATGGCCCGCCACACGGGATGAGCTTATTGATTATGCTATACGTTCAGGAGCACCTATGGAGGTGGTAGAAAATCTTCAAGAGATCGAAGAGGAGGGTGAGATTTATGAAAGCATTGAAGATATTTGGCCCGACTACCCCAGTAAAGAAGATTTCTTTTTTAACGAAGATGAGTATTGATTTGACATTAAATAAAAAACCGTCACAAAAAAATGACGGTTTTTTTAATCCTATTTTGTTGTGCCCTTATGATTTGTCCAAAATTGAAACATCAATTCCCACAGAAACATATCGAATAATATTATCATCATTATCATACAATGGTGCATATATCTCATATAACCATTTGTTTGTTACCCGCGTCACAAGATTTGAATGCCGTTCGACAACTCCTCCCCTTTTTAATTTTTGTAAAAGTGTTGCGTGACCAACACTATCTCTGTCATCAACAAAACCAAGTAATTGATGTGGTGTATTTATGATATTTTCCGCGATATCGCCAAAATATTCTTGACACTTTTCATTTACAGATATAACTTTGAACTCTGTGTCATATTCAATAATCAGTGCAATATGACCAAACACTTTCCAGAGTGAACGCATTTCAGCTTCTCGTCGCGATGCATCTTCTTGTGTCGCTTGCAGCTCTTCCAGATTTTGTCGCATCTCCTCTTCTTGTGAAGCTAACTCCTCTCTCTGTTTTTGCGATTCGATCAGTAGTTTTTTAGTTTTCTCGTTGATTTTAGCATTTGAAAGGGTACTAGCAATACTTTCTGCGATTTTTTCTACGAATTCTATTTTATATTGCTCTATAGGCTTAAAAGAGACAAGCTCAATAACTCCAAAAACTTGCTGATTTAACAGCAGAGGCACAAGTAAAACAGAACCCGGATTAGATTCTCCTAAACCGCTGTTAATGTGGACATAACCATCGGGAACTTCTGCCAAATATGTTGTGAGTTTTTCATGAGCGCAACGACCAACTAATCCTTCGCCCATATAGACTTTATCTTTCAATAGTTTTCGTTTATCAAATGCAACGGCAGCCTTTATTTCATAATAAATTTCGTCGGGATTTTGCAATTCGACTTCGTTATCATCATTTATTATGTAGATACAACCTTGTTGTACATCAACATAAGAGACTAATTTAGAGATAATATTAAATGTAAGTTGCTCAATACTAATATTATCTTGTCGCAAAATATCGCCAAATGTTGCTATTCCTTGTGATATCCAGCTTTGTTTATCGTCTTCTATTCGTCTTTGTTTATCTTCGTCTTCAGCCTTTTTTAGGCTATTTTGCATTTCGATAAGAGATAATCCTATCACATCGTTTTGGTTAAATAACTTATATTCAGCGTCAAGTTTTCCTTCACCTATATCTTTGGTAAAACAATAAATTTGTTTTAAGCTGTCTATCAGTGCATTAATAGAGTTTGACATATCCTCTAATTCGTCTCCTGAATTAATATTAAATTTGGATACCGTAGTTAAATCTCCCTCGGATATAGATTTTAATACATTTATTGTTGTGTATATTGGCTGTATTTTTGAGTGTATAATACGCCATACGATAACACTTAAAACAACAATGCCAGCTAAACCAATTAAAAACACCACTGTAGCACTCTCTTTTGATTCTTTTGTGATTGTATCTAAAGGCACTGTTATTTGTAACGACCATTTTGCACTTATCTCTCTAACATCAATGGGTATGTGAACTACATAAAGTTTTTTATCCTCTACTTTTGTTTCGAAGCTGAAAGTCGAACTATTTTTAATACTGTCAATAATATTGATTTGACCACTATTTATTCGATTTGCTTTATTGACAATATCTTTTTGAGACGATGCTATAATTTGTCCTTCGTTTGAGAATAATGTCGCTTCTGTTTCTTTAAACGGCTTTATTGAATTAATAATAGTTGCAAATCTTTCAAGAGTTATGTCAACACCTGCCAATCCAACAAACTGGTTGTTAATTAACAGTGGAACACAGATACTTGTCACGAATACTGCTTCCTTGTCGTCAGAATACGAGCATAAACGAGGATCGGTTATAATCTCCTCATTATTAGCTTTAATCGTATAGTATAGAGTTGACGAGTCTTTTCTTATCAAATCGAGTTTCTGATCTTTTGCAACAAAGCTGTTTTTGTTTCTATAAACAATTAGTTCCCTTCTGCCACGCTCTTTATCCCATGATGTATCAATTGCATTTAATTGATAGCTAATCCATGTTGAGTATATATCGTCATTTTTTTCGAGCGACTTTTTTAGTGTTAACAGAGTTAAATCGATCAAATTACTGTTATTTTCTAAATATCCGACTAAAGTTTTGCCAAAGGTACGAGTAACAGCTAAATCGTGTTCAAGCAGTTTTGATATTCTATTTGCGTTCTCTCGTGCCACAGAATTCACGAGTGTTTTAGCATTTTTGACAGTTGCGTGGTAGGTTTTTATAACAATAAAAGATATTGAAATTCCAAAAACCACTATTATCGCAATAAAAATTGGAATTTGAAATTTTTTCTGCAATACTCCATGACGTTTTTTCATTATCAAGCTTTTAGGTATATGATATTTCCCAAAGATATAAAAATAACTTTTACATTCATTTTAAAACCACTGTTTTTACGTTTGTAAATTCTCTTATTCCCCACAGCGATAATTCGCGTCCATATCCGCTATTTTTGATGCCTCCAAAAGGTAGACGTGGGTCAGATTTAACAAAATCATTTATAAAGCAACAACCTGATTGTAAGAGGTTTTGAGCGATATAAGTGCCTCTTTCAATATCTTGGGTAAATATTGCTGCACCCAATCCAAACATCGTATCGTTTGCAACGAAAACTGCTTCCCGTTCATCTTTTACTCGAATAACTGAAGCTACTGGACCAAAAAGCTCATCGTGGTAGGCTGGCATTCCTGGCTTGACGTTAGTTAAAATAGTTGGCATATAAATAGGTTTGTTGCTATTAAATGTTTTTTTACCTATTAAAATTTTAGCACCTGCTGATATTGACTTTGTAACCTGAGAGTTAAGTTCGCGGCAAAATTCCATTTTTGCTAACGGACCATAAGTTGTAAATTTATCTAAAGGATTACCCGTTTTTGCTTTGCTCATTTTTTCTGCAAAAGCGGTAACAAATTGATCGTAAATATCATTTACGACTATAAATCGTTTGGCTCCGATACAACTTTGTCCTGCATTTAAAAGTCGCCCTGTTACACATTTTTCAACTGCGCTGTTTAAATCGGCATCAGCCAGAATAATATATGGGTCGCTTCCTCCAAGTTCAAATACTGCTTTTTTTAAATTTTTGCCAGCTACGGTTGCAACGGCAATTCCCGCTTCTGTACTTCCAGTGAGAGTTACGGCTGAAATTCTATTATCTTCAATTAAGCTCGATGTTTCGTTCCCTCTAATCAAAATAGTGGTTAAAATATTCTCTTCAAATCCTGCCTCAATAAATAATTTCTCGATAGCTAATGCACAGCCACTTACATTACTTGCATGCTTCAGCACAATAGTATTGCCAGCCATGAGAATCGGTGCTGCGGCTCTAAACACCTGCCAAAATGGGAAGTTCCAAGGCATTATAGCTAAAACAACACCTAAGGGATTATAAACCACATACGACTTAGTATAGTCAGTTTCAATATTGATTGGAGATAAAAAATCTTCCGCATTTTTGGCATAATATTCACAAACCAAAGAACATTTTTCAATCTCAGCTTCCGATTCGGCTAAAACCTTACCCATTTCACTTGTAATTAGGATTGCAAGTTCATCTCTCTTTTTTCTAAGAAGTCTTGCCAAAGATAGGAACAGCTCTCTTTTTTTGTCCATTGAGATTTGAGACCAATGATTTTGAAGTTTTGTGGCAGCTTGCAATATTTTTTCAATACGACTACTGTCGTACAAATTATATTCTGCTATTATCTCTCCCGTGTAGGGATTTTTACTTTCTATAATTCTCATTTTGTCTGTATATAATACCAAGTTGTGTTTTATCTTATAATACCGATGTTACAGATACATAAAGAGTTATAGTGTAGAGACGGAGCATGCTCCGTCTCTACAATGCCCTTACATTCAGCCGATTAATTATTAATTGCTAATTCCTTATTGGTATAGGATTAAAAAAATGGACCTATCCGAGTGAAGCCCATCTTTATTATTTTTTTACTCGATTTTACAATTCATCATCGTCATCGTCCATGTAGTCCCAAATGCTATCGGAATCCTCGTCATCTTCTTCGTCTAAAAGATACTCATCAATTTCTTCATCTTCGTCGAAGTTGTCATAAATCGAGAGTGGCTTTTTTTGTTTCTGCGGAGTTGCCGATCTCCGCCCCTTTCCTTCACGGTCAAAATCATCATTCAATTTTGAGTGATTCTTAAATGATTCGTTCTTTGCCTTTTTCATCGATCGGGATGTGTTGACAATAATTGTTTTATTGGTTAATAATTAAACTTTACATCTCACTACAGATGCTTTCACAAAGCTAAAGTAGCAACTATATTTGAAAAGAAATAATTTTTACTAAATTTTTTGCTCTGTTTTTTATAACAAACATTTTATATTTTTATATTTCACTGATTTTCAGACAATATACTAAAAAATACTTTTCCCTGTATATGTGGTAAATAGTTCTAAAAAAAGTGATCCTACAACTGAATTTCCAGATTTATCTAAACCTGGGGACCACACAGCCAAAGTCATTTCATTAGGGATAACAGCAATAATCCCACCTCCTACTCCACTTTTTGCGGGTAATCCGACCTTGTAAGCAAATTTTCCAACAGCATCGTATGTACCACATGTTAAAAGCAATGCATTTACTTTTTTGTTTTGCCTGTAAGATAATATATGCTGACCATTTGAGTGTGTTCCGCTGTTGGCAAGAAAGCTAAAAGCTCTAACCAAGTCTAAGCAGCTCATTTCTAATGAACATTGCGTAAAATAACAATCGAGTACACTCTCTACGTTATTATGAATATTGCCAAAACTTTTCATAAAATTAACGAGAGCGGCGTTTCTAAACCCTGTCTCTTTCTCAGAATTTCGAACTTCGATGTTGTAGTCAATTCCATAATTTTGAGCTAGCTCACGAGCAAAGAACAGAATTTCATCTTCTGGGTTTGCATATTGTGACAACAAAATATCGGTTATAACTAATGCCCCTGCGTTGATAAATGGATTTCTGGGTATGCCATTTTCATATTCAAGTTGAACAAGTGAATTAAATGCGTTCCCAGATGGTTCTAAGCCAACTTTGTTTTCCAAAACATCATCATCATTTTTCAGGCAAAGCACTAAGGTTAGAAGCTTACTTATACTTTGGGCACTGAAGGGTTTTAAAGCTTCGCCTATAAAATACTCTTCGCCTGATTTAGTTCTCATCGCAAAACCAAATGAATTTATATCAACACGCTCTAATGCAGGAATATAATTAGCAACTTTTCCTTTGCCAATTGAAGGCTTAACCTCTTGATAAATCTTTTCAATTAAATGTTGATAATTCACTGTATCAAATTTTAAATTCTGTAAGTTGCACCTATCTTTAAACCCGAAAACATGAGTCCCACCTCTAACTCCAATTGAGCAGCCCAACGATTGCTAAAATAGTATCTACTGCCTACGTGCACATCTAAGTATAATCCACTGGCTCTATTGCCAGTATACAACACATTTGAATATGATTTAGTCTGTGTAAGAAGCACATATCCTGCTGACGCTCCTGCGTATAAATCCATACAGACAGGCAATTCGAGAAGCTTATCGAAATAGTAGTTACTAAAACATCCAAGAGAAATCATTGTATGTTGATATTTGTTTCCTACATGAACTTCTCGATTAACGAGCAACCTTGTTTCTGCACCTAAGGTAAGTTCTCGATAAATAAAATGTTCTCCTTGCAAATAAAACGGGACTCCTATATTTGACGCCCCTAATCCAAAATTTAGTAGTGTGTTCCCTTGTTTATTGTCAATGGTTCCTTGTGGAACTTGTGAATATAGCTGTATGTAAAATCCTAAAATAAAAATTATTAGAATAAGTTTTTTCATTGGTTATTAGAATATTTAGTATGTGAGGTACTTAATGACGTTTTTAAGGTCTATTTTAGTTATATTACAGAATTTAACCTACAAATATGTAAAATTGTTACGAATTATGAAACTATTATATCTGTTTCCAAATTTCAAATATTATTTATTCTTCATTTTTTGTAAAAATATAACCTCTTTGCTGTTTTATCCTCACAACAAAGCGGTTATATGACTGAAAGATTACTTAATGAGTGATGTGTGCTTTTTCTGTCTTCCTAATATCCAGTTTGTTCCAAATCGGATTGATATTTTTTGAGCATTTTGAGGGAATATTGCATCG
>DAOSIN010000085.1:0-6919 GCA_035366675.1 Salinivirgaceae bacterium
CGAGGTACTTGCATAACTGAGGTGTATTTAAACTCAGATTTCAATGCAGGGATTATCTCCTCGTCATATTTTGTTTTTAAATTTGGGACGTAAGCCATTGTTAAATCTCCTCTCCAGATTTTTTCAAAAATCTAACTAATTTTCCTTTATCATTCCTACGACGACCTACTCTTGAAGGTTTGCCTGATTTTGGGTCTTCGGGTAGAAGGTTTGATATATGAATCGAACCCTCTTTTTTGATTATCCCACCATTTGGATATTGGGCATTAGGTTTCGTATGTTTTGAAATCATGTTAACGCCTTCGACTATTGCTCGTTCGTTCTTAACATCAATTTCAAGAACTTTACCTCTTAGACCTTTTGAGTTTCCCGAGAGTACAACAACTGTGTCGCCTTTCCTAATATGTAATTTTTTTCGCATTTTTACAAATGTTTTGCGGTTACAATACTTCAGGTGCCAAAGATACTATTTTCATGTATCCATCACGCAATTCTCTGGCAACTGGTCCAAAAATACGGGTTCCTCTAATTTCACCCGCAGGGTTCAACAATACGCATGCATTGTCATCGAAACGAATATACGAGCCGTCGTTGCGTCTAACTTCTTTACGTGTCCTAACGACAACTGCTCTGACTACTGATCCTTTTTTAACCTCGCTTAATGGCACTACACTTTTAACGGCTACCACAATGATATCGCCGATACTTGCGTATTTTTTCATCGAGCCTCCAGGTACATTTATACAAAGTACCTCTTTTGCTCCACTGTTATCAGCAACAGCAAGCCTTGATTCTTTCTGTATCATGATTACTTCGCTCTTTCAATTATTTCTACTAATCTCCAATTTTTAGTCTTGCTCAAAGGGCGTGTCTCCATGATTCTAACGGTGTCGCCGATATTGCATTCGTTCTTTTCGTCATGAGCTTTCAGTTTTGTTGTAGCCTTGACGAATTTTTCGTAAATTGGATATTTTACTCTTCTTTCAACAGCCACGACAATAGACTTGTCCATCTTATTGCTGACCACTACACCGACTCTTTCTTTGCGTAGGTTTCTCTTGTTTTCCATCACACACAAAATTAATTTGTTGTTTTAGTTAATTCTCGTTGTTTTAACTCGGTTATCAATCGTGCTATATCCTTTCTTAATAGGTTTATTTGCAACGGATTATCTAACGGCGATACCGCATGATTGATTCTCAATTGAGTTAACGTGCTTTTAAGATCTACTATACGTTCTCTCAAATCTTTATCGGTTAATTCTCGTACTTCTGACATTTTCATATCTCTAATCCTTTCTTAATTTTCGTGATAATCAGCTCGAACGATAAAGCGAGTTTTAACCGGTAATTTTTGTGCGGCTAAACGCAAAGCTTCTTTAGCGACATCTAAAGGTACACCTTCTGCCTCAATAATAATGCGTCCGGGTGTAACTGGAGCGACAAATCCTTCTGGAGCACCTTTCCCTTTACCCATACGAACCTCTGCGGGTTTTTTAGTAATAGGTTTGTCGGGGAAGATTCTTATCCATATTTGTCCTTGACGTTGCATATAACGAGTAACAGCAACCCTTGCTGCTTCTATTTGGCGTCCATCAATCCATGCATTCTCGAGTGTTTTTATTCCAAACGACCCAAAAGCAAGTTGATTTCCTCTTTGTGCGTTTCCTTTCATTCGTCCTTTTTGACTACGACGAAACTTTGTTTTCTTAGGTTGTAACATTGTTTTATCTCCCTAATTTGTAAGATTATCTTCGCTTTCTACGGAATCCTCTTGTTGGTTTTGCGCTCGTTGGACTTGATTGTCTTGCATTTGGCGACAAATCGCGTTTTCCGTACACTTCACCTTTGAAAATCCATACTTTAATGCCCATTAGACCAAATTTGGTATGTGCTTCGCCCAAATTATAATCAATATCAGCACGTAGTGTGTGCAATGGAATACGTCCTTCTTTGTATGTTTCGGAGCGTGCCATCTCTGCACCACCAATACGTCCCGATAGTGTAACTTTAACGCCTTTTGCACCAACTCTCATACTTGAAGCGATAGCTGTTTTAATTGCTCTTCTGTATGATATACGTCCTTCGAGTTGACGTGCAATGTTGTGGCTAACCAAAGTTGCGTCCATTTCAGGGCGTTTTATCTCAAAGATATTGATTTGAACATCCTTACCTGTAAGTTTTTTCAATTCTTCTTTGAGTTTATCTACTTCTTGTCCGCCCACACCAATAATTATACCAGGTCTTGCTGTATGTATAGTAACTGTAACGAGCTTAAGCGTTCTCTCGATTACAATTCTTGATACACTTGCTTTTGCAAGTCGGGTTTCTAAGTATGTGCGAATTTTCTTATCTTCTACGAGCTTATCGGCATAGTTATTACCACCGTACCAATTGGAATCCCATCCTCTGATGATTCCTAAGCGATTTCCTATAGGATTTGTTTTTTGTCCCATTGAATATTAGTTTTCTATTGTATTAAGGCTGCCCAGTACAATTGTAACATGATTTGAACGCTTGCGGATTCGATATGCGCGTCCTTGCGGTGCGGGTCTTAATCTTTTAAGCATTCTGGCTGAATCAACATATGCTTCTTTTACATATAAGCCTGCTTCTTCAATCCTCGCTCCTTGATTTTTATTTTGCCAGTTAGAGATAGCCGACATAAGCAGTTTTTCTACTCTTCTGGCTGCCTCTTTTTGTGTAAATTGCAAAATATCAAGTGCTTTGTTAACTTCTTTTCCTCGAATTAAATCGACTACAAGTCTCATTTTTCTTGGAGAAGTTGGGCAATCTTTAAGTACGGCAAATGCTTTTTGCTTATTTGCCTCTTTTCTTTCTTGTGCTTTTAAACGTTTTCTTGCACCCATTATTCCTCAGTTTTACATGTTATCTATTTTTCTTACCAGCATGTCCTCTGAAGATACGAGTAGGCGCAAACTCTCCTAGTTTATGTCCTACCATATTTTCTGTAATGTACACAGGTATAAACTTATTCCCATTGTGAACGGCAACAGTATGACCCACAAAATCTGGAGAAATCATTGATCCTCTTGACCAGCTTTTAATAACTTGTTTTTTGTTATTGGCATTCATTTCGAGAATTCTTTTCTCTAATTTGTAATCAATATAAGGTCCTTTTTTTAATGAACGGCTCATAATTTCAATAGTTTATCTGTTCTATTTTTTTCTACGCTCCAAGATGTAACGATTTGAAGCTTTTTTCGCATTGCGTGTTCTATATCCTTTGGCTATTAAGCCTTTACGCGATCTTGGATGTCCACCACTGGCACGTCCTTCTCCACCGCCCATTGGGTGGTCAACCGGGTTCATAGCTACGCCACGAACGCGGGGTCTGTGTCCTAACCAACGACTACGACCTGCTTTACCTGATACCTCGAGGGCATGGTCAGGATTTGAAACAGAGCCGATAGTTGCCTTACAACTTGTAAGGACAAGTCTGGTTTCGCCCGAAGGCAATTTAATTATAGCGTATTTACCGTCACGGCTTGTGAGCTGAGCGTGCGACCCTGCACTGCGTGCTAAACAGGCACCTCTACCTGGGGTTAGCTCAATGTTATGAATAATTAATCCTAATGGAATTTCAGACAGATAAAGAGCATTGCCTATCTCGGGGCTTACTCCGTATCCTGACTGGATTTGCTGTCCTACTTGCAATCCATGAGGAGCAATAATGTAACGTTTTTCTCCATCAGCGTAAACAACCAATGCAATCCTTGCCGAACGGTTTGGATCGTATTCGATTGTTTTGACAGTAGCGACCATATTTTCTTTCTCACGTTTGAAATCAATAATGCGATACTGTCTCTTGTGACCTCCACCTCTATTTCTCACTGTCATCTTACCGGTGTTGTTACGACCACCGGAACTTTTGAGGCTTTTCAACAGTGATTTCTCAGGTGTTTTTGTGGTAATGCTCTCAAAATTGCTTACCACTTTGTGTCTTTGTCCCGGTGTTACCGGTTTTAATTTTCTTACACCCATTTTGATTAAATATTACTGTAAAAATCAATTGTGTGACCCTCTTTAAGTGTAACGAATGCTTTTTTATAAGCATTTGTTTTTCCATAAATTACGCCACTTTTGGTGTTTCTTGCTCTCGTTTTACCTCTGTAAACCGAAGTGTTAATTCTTTCGATTTTTACATTGTACATCTTTTCAATTTCTCTGCGAATTTCAGGCTTTGTAGCTTTCTTATTTACAACAAAACCTACTTGATTGAATTTTTCACTAATCTCAGTCATTCTTTCTGTGATAAGTGGTTTAATAATAATGCTCATTTTCTTTGGTTTTATTGTTTGTTAAACATTGATTCTACATTCTTAATACTACTCTCTGTAAAAATTAAAGTTTTTGCATTAAGTATATTGTAAGTAATCAAACCGTTGCTTGTTACTACTTTAGCTTTCTGAATGTTTCGCGCCGAACGTATGACGTTTTGATCTACATCAGGAAGCACCATTAGGGATTTCTGATTTTCGATGTTTAAGTTACTAAGAATAGCTACGTATTCTTTTGTTTTTGGAGCCTCGAGCGTAAAGTCTTCTATAACGATAACTTGTCCATTCTTAGCTTTGTAACTTAATGAAGAGATTCTCGCCAATCGTTTTAACTTTTTGTTTAATTTAAAACGATAGCTACGAGGTCTTGGTCCGAAAATAGTTCCTCCTGATCTGAATAACGGCGATTTTGCAGAGCCTGCACGGGCTCCTCCGGTACCTTTTTGACGCTTAATCTTGCGTGTACTTCCTGCAACTTCGGCTCTTTCTTTCGTTTTGTGTGTGCCTTGTCTTTGATTAGCAAGATATTGCTTTACGTCAAGATAAATCGCGTGGTCATTTGGCTCTATGCCAAAGATTTCTTCACTTAACTGAACCTTACGTCCGGTATCTTTTCCTTCGATATTATAAACACTTAGTTCCATTAGTCTTCAATAATTAAATATTGTCCTTTTGCTCCTGGTACCGAACCTTTAACTAAAAGTAGATTGCTTTCTGGGATAACTTTAACAACTCGAAGGTCGATCATTTTGACTCGTTTGCCTCCAGTTTGCCCAGCCATTCGCTTCCCTTTAAAAACGCGTGAGGGAGTGGATGCAGCACCGATTGAACCGGGTGCTCTTAGGCGGTCGTGCTGACCGTGTGTTGATTCACCAACACCGCCATATCCGTGACGTTTCATTACGCCTTGGAATCCTTTCCCTTTCGATATTCCCGCCACATCAACCCAATAGCTGTTTGTGAAAATATCGACTGTCAATACATCACCGGGTTTAAGCTCTTGCTCAAAATCCTGAAATTCAGCTAATTTGTGATAAGGATTTACTCCGGCTTTCTTAAAATGTCCAAGCATTGGTTTTGTAACATTCTTTTCAGATGTTTCGATAAAACCAAGCTGATATGCGCTATAACCATCTTTTTCGACGGTCTTAACTTGTGTAACAACACAAGGGCCCGCTTCGATGACGGTGCATGGGATATTTTTCCCCTCGGCACTGAACACCGATGTCATTCCAATTTTTTTTCCAATTAGTCCTGCCATTTTTTTATCAGACTTTAATTTCAACTTCTACACCACTTGGCAACTCAAGTTTCATAAGCGCATCGATAGTTTTAGCTGTTGAGCTATAAATATCTAATAAGCGTTTGTGTGAATTTAACTCAAATTGCTCACGTGATTTTTTATTAACAAATGTTGATCGCAAAACTGTGAAAATTCTTTTGTGAGTAGGAAGTGGAATTGGACCACTAACAACTGCACCCGTAGCTTTCACAGTTTTAACAATCTTTTCTGCTGACTTATCGACCAAATTATGGTCATAAGATTTCAGTTTAATACGAATTTTTTGGCTCATAATAGTTTGTTATAACAAATCTGTTCTTCCTTTAACTTTCTCTAATACATTCAAAGCAATGTTTTTTGGCACTATATCGTAATGAGAAAACTCCATTGCGTGCGAGGCGCGCCCCGATGAGAGCGTTCTTAATACTGTTACATAACCAAAGTTTTCGGCTAACGGCACTAATGCTTTAATAACCTTGTCTCCATGTTTATCGTCCATACCACTAATGGTTCCTCTACGTTTATTGATGTCGCCGATAATATCGCCCATATACTCTTCTGGTGTTGTTACTTCTACCGACATTATTGGCTCTAACAATAGCGGAGAGGCTTTACGTGTTGCTTCTCTAAATGCAAATTTTGCACAAAGCTCGAACGATAGTTGGTCTGAATCAACCGGGTGATATGAACCATCTATCAATGTAACTTTCATATTATCAAGTGCATACCCTGCAAGTGGTCCGTTTTGCATGGCTTCTTTAAATCCCTTTTCGACTGAGGGAATATATTCGCGCGGAATATTTCCGCCTTTTACTTCGTCAACAAATTGTAATCCTACATGTCCTTCATCTGCCGGCTCAATTCTTACAATAATATCTGCAAACTTACCACGTCCACCTGTCTGTTTTTTAAACACTTCGCGGTGCTCAACGGCTTTTGTTATGGATTCTTTATATTTAACCATTGGCACACCTTGATTACATTCCACTTTAAATTCACGCAGCAAACGATCAATAATTATCTCAAGGTGCAACTCTCCCATTCCACTAATAACTATCTGACCTGAATCCTGATCCGTATGAACGTTAAAAGTTGGGTCTTCTTCCATTAACTTTGCAAGAGCGTTGTCCATTTTGTCAGAGTCTGCCTGTGTTTTAGGCTCGATGGCTACGTCTATAACTGGGTCTGGGAACTCCATTTTTTCTAATACTATCGGCTTGTCAGGATCGCAAAGTGTATCTCCTGTACGTATGTTTTTAAATCCAACAGCAGCACAGATATCGCCCGTACCTATTACATCCATAGGAATTTGCTTGCTGGCGTGCATTTGGAAAAGT
>DAOSIN010000086.1:0-6902 GCA_035366675.1 Salinivirgaceae bacterium
TCATCTCTTCTACGTTAAATCCTTTGTTACGATTTACGTAATAAGATTCTAAATCATCGACAAGGATTTCAGTTTCTATACCTAACTCTTTAATCTTAGCAAAATCTTGTTCCGATAACTCTGTAATAAAATAGTTACCGGGTTTCAACTCAGTTCTTTCAAGAGCCAATCCATTCAGCATTAATGCATTATAATGTTCGGTTGTCCTTGCAAAGACTTTAACTCTCAAATAATTTTGACTCTGACCTGATAGAAACAGTGCTTGAGTCAATAAAAACAGAATAAATAAAAATTTTCTCATTTCATTTTTTTATTAATTGGTTATCAGTAGTATATAATTTTATCCTTTATATGGTACACGTTCTGCTATGCTATTACCCAACGTAATTTCATCTGTGTATTGTAACTGGTCACCGAAAGCAATACCACGCGCTAATGTCGATAATCTTCCAACTTTATCTCCAAACATTCTAAAAATATAGTATGCTGTAGTGTCCCCCTCCATTGTTGTAGGTAGAGCAAAAATTAGCTCACTTATATTATTGTTTTCAATTCTTGTTTTCAATAGATTGATTGTTAAATCGTTCGGGCTCACTCCATTAACAGGTGATATTACGCCACCAAGTATATGATAAACTCCCTTGTATCGTAAAGTGCTCTCAATAGCCATCATATCGCGAATATCCTCGACTATGCACACAAGGGATTGATCTCGTTTAGGGTCGGCGCAAATGCTGCACAAATCAGTTTCTGTAATATTATGACACTCTTGGCAAAATTTAACATTTTCAACCAATTCTATTATAGACATACCTAAACGTGAAGCCTCTTCCTTTGACTTTCCAAGTAAATGTAAGATTAGCCGTAACGCTGTTCTGCTACCTATTCCCGGTAATTTAGACAATTCGTTAACTGCATTTTCCAATAATTTAGAAGGAAGTTTTAAATCACTCACTTTAATTTCAATGTTTCTTACAAATATAGTTGCAAATGATAAATAATCAAATTTTGATTTACTTTTTCTTACTAATACGGGTCAAACATCGGCATTTACCATTGTAAAACTAAAAAAAATGGATTTTTTTTAATTACAATTGGTATAAAATATCAAGTAAGTTATATATAAGTTAAATCAAAAAATTTACAATTATCTGAAACACAAAAACATAGATATTAATTACCAGCAATACAAAGCTCACATAAAAGTGAGCTTAATAACAAAACTAAAAAAGTTTTTAATTAAAGTGTCTTTATGTCTGACATTCAGTATATTAGTCCGTTATGTATTGGTTTTGTATGGTTATAACAATCTATGTTGTAATGTTTATGTATTGGCAAAAATTTTATTTATACTTAATAACAGAGTTATTTTTGCATATATCATAGCAAATCACTAAAAAATTAGAAAAATGAAGAAAAATTACTTTTTAACATTATTATTTGGCTTGATGTTTTTGGGCTTAAACGCACAAAATCCAGCCGACTTAGACCCTACGTTTGGGGATAATGGTGTATTAACACTAACAAACCTTGGTGCACCAAGTATGGCAAACGACGTTGCTATTCAGCCTGACGGTAAAATTATTATTGTTGGCGAAGCAAAACCAAGTTCATTTAGCTTTACAGTTATACGGTTAAACAACGATGGCTCGTTTGACAGCAGTTTTGGCACAAATGGCATAGTGCAATCTTCTCATGCATCTGGTGCACGAGGCCGTGGCGTTGCATTACAAAGCGATGGGAAAATAGTTGTTTGCGGCAGTTCTTGGGCTGGCGGTAGCAATTATAGCGCATTAGTTGTACGTTACAATGCCAACGGAACTATCGACAACACTTTTGGAACAAACGGTTTTGCACATCTCACAGGTTTATACAATTCAAAGAGAGTTGCAATCCAAGGTGATGGAAAAATTGTTGTTGGCGGTTTTTCATCAAATGACAACTACGGATTGGCACGTTTAAACAGTGACGGCACGCTTGATGTTTCTTTTGGCTCAAACGGCTACGTCATAACACAAATGGAAGATACAAATGGAACTAACGTAGCAAGTTACGTTGAAGATATAGCTCTACAAAATGACGGAAAAGTAGTTGCAGTTGGATTTGCCGTTTGCGGAGAAACAGCAAACGACATTGTTATTGCACGATATAACTCAGACGGAACTCTTGACAACACCTTTAACGGTACCGGCATTATTATGGAGGACCTCGGAACTTGTGCTGACTTTGCAATATCAGTAAAAATACAACCCGACAACAAAATAGTAGTTGGAGGACACAAAGAGACACAACTTATAGTAGGAGTACCCGACTACGATTTAGCGATAATACGTTTAAATCCTGACGGAACAAAAGACACATCATTTGGAACAAATGGCTATACATACGTTAACGCCGGAGTGGAAGCAAGCTACAATAATGACATTGCAATACAAGATGACGGGAAAATTCTATATGCAGGTCAGGGCGCAAACTACTCTACAAATAAATTTGACGTGTTAGTAGGAAGATTGAACAGCGATGGCTCAATAGATAACACTTTTGGCGAAAACGGATATATGCTTTATAATCCTACAAATAATGAAAGTCACACATCAAGCATGGCTATTGATAATGATGGCAAAATTGTGATTGTTGGAAAGTCCCCCATAGAATTAGGAGGATTGTTTCATTTCAGAGTTATGCGTTTAATGGGCGAAGCTGAAGGTGAAGCTATACCTGAAGTTCAGGTTACAATTAATAACATTGCAGCGACTACTTTTGAGGTTAACTTTATACCAAACGCATTCTGTCAATCGTACTATTTTGTTGCAATGACAGCAGCCGATGTTGCACAGTGGTTACCAATGATGGGAAGTGTAGCCAACATGATTAAAGCTTGGGGTATTGAAAAAACTGGAGCATATACTCACAGTTATACCCAAATGACACCAGATACAGAGTATTTTGTTTATACTCTTTGCGTTGATTACAATGATGTTGAGTTCCCATATGACTCAATTATGGTACACACCACACCTGCAGGAGGTGGAGGTGTAGCTACAGCTGAAGTAACTGTTCATGATATTACTCAAACATCTGTTAAAACGGTTGTTGTACCAAATATAGAGACAGCAGAATATCACTACGGCATAATTACGAAAGAGTATTTTGAAGAGATTGGCTTAGAAGAGGCTCTCGAAATTATTAAAAATGACGGCTATCCGCTATATGAAACCGACATTTGGACATGGCTTGACTTAACTCCTAACACCGATTATAAAGTTGTTGCTGTTTGTAAAAACGGAAATGGAGAATGGGGACCTGCAACTATTGTAGATTTCAGAACACAACAAGTATCAATTAATGAATTTGATTTCTCAACCACTTTAGTTTATCCAAATCCAAGCAATGGTATTTTCAATGTAGTTGGAAGTGAATTGGTTAGTGCAAATATCCGTATAGTTGACTTAAACGGAAAAGAGATTTATCGCAACCAATTAAATAGTACAGATAACAGTATAAATATAACTAACTGTGTTGAAGGTATTTACATTATTGAAATTGAAAAAGACGGCAACATTTTTACATCAAGAATCATAAAGAAATAACGTATAGGAAGGAAGTAGAGACGGAGCATGCTCCGTCTCTACAACTTTTAACTTTTAACTAAAAAAATATGAACAGATTAAAATTAACATTTATCCTATTTTTAACATTTTGGTTTGCTGCTTCATTTGCACAGCCGAAAACAAATAATGGAGTGCAACTAAAAGCTAAAACAGAACAAAATCAAAGCACTAAGCAAGGTTTTTCTTTTGAAAGCACAAAAAGCGCTGTACAAAACTCAATGCGTAGTGTCGATGAGTGGATACATATAGGTACAAACTCATCTCCGTATGGTTCCTATAACTTCCCGATTGACATGTATTTTAAAACATCAATGTCGCAGAGCATATACACAGCTGCTGAAATCAATCACGCACCCTGTGCAGTAGAAAAACTCGAATACACATACAAAACATTGACTTCCAACTATCCAGCTGTAATTACTGGAGAAAATTTCAGAGTATGGCTTTGCAACACTGATGTAGCCTCCCTGTCTGAAGAGAGTGGATATTGGATTCCTGCAAGTAATTTTACTTTGGTTTACGAAGGAGAAATACAATTCACGAGTGGAGTAAACCAAAAACTTATAGTAAACCTCACGCAACCATTTATCTACAGTGGTTCAAACCTATGTATAATGGTTGAGCACGTACCTAGCACACAAGAGTATCAAAACCACTTTAATTTCAATGCTTCTACCCTACCCACTGGAGAAGTAAGAGCACGATCTTATGTAAATATTAATGGGACTCCTTTCGATTTTAACTTACCAACAACCGATCCTTCGCAAACAGGTATGACCTTGGGACATATTGCCGATGTCAGTATTGGTGTTAGCAATGCCAGTAGTGGAAGTTTAAGCGGAACAATTACAAACACTTCGAATAATCCAATAGAAAATGTGTTAGTAAAAATTGGGGGAACCGATTTAAATACAAATTCAAATGCAACAGGTCAATATAATTTCCCTATGGTAAACCCAGGAAGCTATAATGTCAGCTACACCGCTTTTGGATATAATGACCAAACCATTAGCGTAAACATCAGTGGTGCAACAACACAAGATGTTACTATGATAGAAAGATCTTTAGCAACCGTACATGGAACTGTTCTTGATAATGACAACAATCCAATTGAAGATGTAACCATCTCAATATCTGGATATTGCGAATACAGTGCTACTACTACAACCACAAACGGTACTTTTAGCGTACCACAAGTCTATTATGCTGACGGTTACACTCTTGTGGCTTCTAAAGAGGGTTATTTAAATCATACCCAAGTATTTGATGTTAACAGTCCAACTATTTCGTTGGGTAACATTTATCTATCTGACATATTAGAAGAACCATCAAAAGTAACTGCAGTTAAAGATGGTAACTTAGTAAATATTACTTGGCTATCTCCTTCTGAAAGAACCGTCTACCGCCGCGATGGAGGACAGCAAGAGTTACAAATAGGACACAACTTTAACGAAGAGTTAGCCGTTTTTGGGCAAGTATTCAGAGAGCCGGCACAACTATACCAAATGAGCTGGTACACTACTTTTATTGATGAATCGCACGACTTTGTAAACGTATTTGTTTTCGCATTAGATGCAAACGGTAACCCCACAAACAACGTGATTTTCAAACAAAATAACGTTCCAAACACCGATGACCAATGGAGTTCTTTCGTATTCCCTGAAACAATAGTCGTAGAGAACGGATTTATGATTGCCATTAGTTACGAAGGACGCGTTGAGATTGGTATCGATGCAGGTTTAGATGCCAACTATCCGTATGTAAATGGCGTTAACTATTTGTGTGAAAACTACTTGACAGATCCATTCCTTTTATTAGAAGATTTAGGTTTAGGTGAAATACCCGGCAACCTTATGATACGCGCCGAAGGGTATAATACCAATACAGGCGGTAAGTTAGGAGAAGATAGAAACTCTCAAGGCAGATCTTTAAATGGTTACAATCTGTATCGTTTAACAAAAGGAGAAGAGGGGTCTCCTACTGCATGGACTACACTTGCAACCAATCTGACAGATAAAAACTATACAGATGATATTTCAAGTTTGAGTAGTGGTTGGTATCGTTATGCTGTTCGTGGAGTATATTCAGGTGGTGCTCAATCAGATGCGGGCTTCTCAAATACAATTGAAGTTGGTTTAACAACGGTTGTTACCCTAAATGTTACAGCAAATTCAGGAGCTGGCGAGAGTGTGGGTGCAATAATAAACCTTGCAAGCACAGATGGTCAATACAATTATTCCTATGTTGTTGAAAATGAAGATGGTGTGGTTAATTTAGGTTCTATCTTTAAAGCCAATTACAATATCCGTATCACACACGACGGTTTCGACGATTTAGTTATGTCAAACGTTGACTTGTCAACAGACGAAACATATACACTTGATTGCGAGCTGATTGAAACATTAGCCAAACCGTTTAACTTACAAGTTGAGATAAAATATCCAATAGTTACACTGAAATGGAATCACACTGAAAATATTTTTGAAGATTTCGAGTCGTGTACAGACTTTGCTATAGAGCCACAAGGTGTTGTAAATTGGCGATATAACGATGTTGATCAGTTGGCAACCATTGGAATCGTAAGCTTTGAGTATCCAAATGAAAATGAGCCACATTCGTATATGATTTTTAATCCATCGCAAGTCAATCCTCCAATTGATTTGGAAGCTAATCCTACGATTGCTCCTTACAGTGGTGAAAAATATTTGGCAAGTTTTGGTGCTGTTAACGGAAACAATGACGATTACTTTATATCTCCAAAACTAAACTTTGAAAATGATTTTAAATTCAGATTTAAAGCCAAATCATTTGCCGAGCAGCCTGCACCAAATAAAATTATGGTTGGATACTCAACCACAGGCTACGAACCAGCAGATTTTACTTGGTTAACAGATGTTGTAAGTTTGCCTGCTGATAGCTGGCACACATATCAATACACTGTCCCTGCAAATGCAAAACACGTTACTATACGCAACGTATCTGACGGTGGATATATTCTTATGATTGACGATGTTGAGATTTTAACAGGTAACAGTAAGCCAAACAGCAAACATTTGATTAAGTATAAAGTTTACTTAAACGACAGTCTAATGGGAGAAACCACCGATTATACATTTGATTTTGACTTAAGTAATCCTCCTAAAAGTGAATATTATGTAGCTGGAGTAGTAGCTGTTTACTCTTCTGGAGAGAGCGAAATGGCAACCACACATTTTTCAATTATAGGTATTAATGAAAACGCCGAAATCGGCGCACTAAAAGTTTATCCAAACCCATCAAACGGAATGGTTA
>DAOSIN010000087.1:0-6898 GCA_035366675.1 Salinivirgaceae bacterium
CCATCTGATAAATAGGCGATTTAGAATCTTTCGCATCAATTTCCATAATCATGCGATAATTTTTACCCGAACTTGGCAAATATCCCCACATGTCTCCTTTAATACTCCCTGCATCCGTTCCATAAATATCCACGCCTACAAAATCGATATTCGTTCCACCGCTGTTACGTTTCGATTCGTTTGCGTTAATACGTCCTGATGTTTCGTAACTTACGCAGTTAAGCCGTGTCCACACTACATATTTCGATTCTTTCACACCGGCACCTACATGATGGTAATAGTTTATGATTTCAGCTGATGTTGCCGAATTGTTTCCATGTCCGCGGGCTTCGTTACCAAGTTGTACGCCAATAACTGTTTGAGGATTTCCGTTGTTGGCATCCCAAATAGCAACATGGTCCATTACCTGTCTCACAACATATTTTCGCGGTCGCGTAAGTTTGTATCTCTCCAATCTAAAGAGTATTCCCATTCTTTGCGCAATATGTTAAATTCGCTTTTACCATCCAATGAACAGACATAATCTGGTGTACGCGGTTCTTTCCGGCCACCGTAATTCCAGAGATATTGCACACGACCGCCACTGCTCCAGCTGAACCAAAGCAATTCCATTTTTATGTTATATTTTTTACACCAACCCATATATTTATCAAGAACTGTCCAGTCGAATTCATCTTTTAGCGGTTCGACTTCACGCCAGTGTATAGGAATGGAAACCGTGTTGAAACCATCATCCGCCGCCCGTTTGATAACTGCTTCGAGCGCGACATCGCTCCAACCTTCATAGCCATACAACTTATCCAATCGTACTTGAATGTTGGTCATATAAAATGGTCTTCCGTCTACTCGGAGTACAAATTTTTCAGAGCCATTGAGGCTGGTATCTACCCAGGATACAGTTTGTTGCACTGGAGGAATAGTGTACTGTGAATTATAATATGTTATTCTAGCTCTTTTCAGAGTTTCAGCAGCTTCAAGTATATCTTTTCCAACAGGGTTATCAAGTACCGCTTTAACGCTGTCAATTACCTCCTTGAATTCTGCTTTCCCTGCATATGCAGTCGAGTTAAGCATAATTACTGCACTTGTAAAAGCTGTTCTTAAATCATCATATGCAACAAGAATGGCTGTTCTCTCAACAAGCAGTTCTATTGTCTTCGCGATATTATCGCGTTGATCCTGAGAACTATCATAAATAGCCTGAGCATCAACTACAGCTTGATTAAAGATTGTTTTATCCGGATAAGAAGAGGCCGCAATCTGATTTTGGATATTTATAATGGCAGAATTCAGCATAGCGTATTTTTCGAGAATATCGTCATAATCGTTGATCACAGCATTTATCTTTTCAAGTGCATCAAGAATAGTCGATATTTCTTGGTTAGGAAGATTTGTTACTTCTATCAATACTTCTCTATATTTTGCTAAATTATTATATCCTGGTTTTCCTGCTGGATTTTTCATAGAAAGTGTATCAGCTTTTGCTTCTTCTATTTTAGCATTTAGTATTCCTAAATATCCATCGACATCAGTTCCTTGGAAATAAAGTTTAAAATCATCAATTTCAACAGTAGAACTGCCTGTCGTTTGTATTTCCAGCCCAAGCTCTAATAGACCGTCGAAAACGATTCCGGTTGCTTCATAAATTTTATTTGTTCCAGATACAACTGCGGTTTTACCTGTATTAGCATATAAAAATACTGTCCCGTTAAATGAAGGCACAATAGCAGCCTTTACCATATATTTTCCATTCGGAAGATCTGATATATTCTGAGAAAGATTACCTTTTATTCCACCGCTGCCAACCCAAAATTGTAAATGATTCTGATTGCCTGGAATAAGTCCATTTCCTTTTTCTGTTGTACTTATTTTAGAGCCACTTGCTGTTATATTCCAATCGGTCGTATTACTGCTAAAAGTCGGATTGGAAATGCGTTCGGTCATATCAATGTAATCTCCGTTTTCCAAACCAAGACTTTCTGGTGCGTAAGCTTTGCCGGCAAGATACTTTACATTACTACCACCGCTGATACCTTTTGCCTGAGGCTGCAATTTCATCATTTTTATGTTATCCAGCCAATCCACTTTCGATTCGTTGCGAACAAAAGCAAAATAAATTGTTTGAGGAAGGTTTGGAGATGCTTGAAAAATGGTCGAAAAAGAAGATTTTGCTGTCCCCGATTCTATAGTTGTGTGTCCCGTAATATTTTGGATTGCATGGCTTCCGTCCGTATATTTTTCATCTCTTAAATGAATCTGATATGTAGTTCCCCCATTACCATTACCTGACGAAGTCCAATAATCATACGTAAGCAAATAATGGTTGCCAGACACTAATGAATTCGCAGGCAACTCTTGAAGTAATTGACGTGTGTCACTATGCATAATGATTGATTTTACTCCATCTGAACGATAAGTTGCATCTTCACGAACATTTGTCTTTCCTACTTCAGCTCCCCATGTAGGCATACCTCCATTCCATGTATCCCATACAGTAGGCTGCCATCTGCCTGTTGCGAATGTTTCTGATTTTACCTCTTCAAAACTTGGATTTTGAATAATATTATCCCCCGATATTGTATATTGAGGAACAGGGATAAGAATTGTTTTAAATGTTCCGTTCTCAAAAATATATACTTTACCGTCTTTTTGAGTAAAACGAACTGCAGCGGTTGTTGCCGGTGTATAAGTAATTCCAGAGAAAGCGATATTTATCGCAGTTCCGGCGACTCCCTGCACTTCGAGTGTATAATCACCCAAGTTCGGAACGAAATTATTAAAATCATTAACTTCTGAACCTCCAAAATTATCTTTCAATGGAAGATATGGAAGTTCTGTTTGGCCCTGTATGCAGAATAAATTTATGCATATAAGAAAAAATGATATAAAGCTTTTTTTCATGATTATTTTATACTTACTTATTTTAAAATACTTAGGCTATGTTTCTTATTCTCAACGACGAATAATAGATACTTAATATCAATCACTTTTAGTTATCATATACCAACACTTGGTCAAGTACTACACCTTCGTCAATCGCTTTTATGTTTAATGTAGCCGATTTATTTATAACTGGTAATTTTACACGGCGGATAGCTTGATTTCGCAATACATTCTGTTTCCATTCTTCGCTTCGCCCGTAGGTTTCGTAACTGATTTCCTGCATAGAAGAATTATCCAATGCGATTCCAAATCGCAATTTATCTCCTTTTACCGGATGATTTGGAAGTAAACGAACTTCGATAGTAATACTATCAGTCGATAATTTTTTCAGTTTAAAAGAAATAGTACTTCCCTGCCGTATAGCCAAAGCTTTTTCTTCATAGCCTAAATTTTCAGGAAAACATTGCACAGCTGTTGTTGTCGAATAATCTGCTCCGTTAAAAACATACAAAGGCTTTTTGTATTCAGGATATGGCAAATTATCTTCTTCATGTTTTACGGGTTTAAAAGGCGGTAACTTTCTCGGCTGGTGGTCCATCATACGATACCATTTCCCATCGGCTAAAGAATTATATTGTTGCGTCAACGAAACAATACTATCATAAGCTAAGTCGCTTTTTGTCCATTCAGCTTTTCCGTGACGCGCCAATTGAGCATTCAGCAGTTTGTAATTCATTTGAGCAGTTGCTTGTACAGGATATTTTATCAACTCAAAATAAGCGTCTTGCAATTTAGCGGGGATTTTCTCTCCAATTCTTTCTACCTCATCCGATATTTTACGGTATGCCTGTAACCTCTCGCGAACTTCTTCTTCGCTCCACGGTAAATCTTTTACAATTTGTGCCGTACGATTATCCCATTCTTCTTCACGGGTATTACCCATAAATTCAGGTTTACGAATATAAGCTAAACGGTAATGTTCATTCATTATAGGGAGTAATTGTTTGCCTATTTTATCTCCAAATTCACGTTGCAAATATGTTTTCATATGAGCATCCAATCCTTTAGAAATTACGCTGTTGAAATCCCAAGCCATATCCAGAAACAATTCTGTTTGATATTCACAAGGTTTAATATCGCCGACATTCAATATCCACATTTCTTGAACTCCTTTTTCATACGCCAGCTTCATCTGCTGATAAAGCAAAGCGGTACTTGCTGTTCCCAACCACAAATAATCGTGTGGACGTCCCCAATACGACACGTGATAGTACACACCATGACCACCTTTTCGTTTCAATTCATCCTCGGTTGGGAAATGCTTGATATATCCGTAATTATCATCACACCACATTAAAGTTATATCATCTTCAACAGGAAGTCCTGTATTATAAATATCAAGTACTTCTTTATAAGGAATAAAAACTTGCGGTATCTTTTCTAAATCTTCGTTTACATATTCTTTCAACAGGCTACGCTGATCTTCAAAAACGCGCATCAATACATTTTTTTGTTCTTCAATTGTTTTTGCTCCCCGCATTTGTCCATCATGAACACCTCGCATGCCGAGCGTGTAGATATTATCCAAGTGGGCTACTTCCGCAACACGTTTTTCAAAAAATTTATATACATTCTCACTGTTGTTTACATAGTCATATGCTCCTTCGCCTTCTATCGCCCACTCACCGGCAACGCTCCGCATCATGGGTTCACAGTGCGAGCCTCCAATATAAATAGCATAATCGTGTGCCATTTCCCTATTCCCTTCAACAAGGAAATACGGAACCGTACATTCATGCATGGCAGGCCAAATAGTATTAGCACGAAGACGTAATAAAAGTTGGAAGATCCGTTCATAAGATTTCGGGCCGATAGCACCTTTTGTTCTACCACCAGCTGTCGGCAATCCTGGTTCATAAGTTTGGCTGCTCCAAGGAAGCAACCCCCAGTCTTCATCATTCAGAAAAATACCGCGGTATGGAACTGATGGTGATTGAATTGTTTTAAAATTGGCATTTAAAACAAACTCTCTCAAAGGCTGGGGAGTTACATCCGCCCACCATTCCCAAGGCGAAACACCCATTAAACGGGAAATTTCCAAAAGTCCGTAAGCTGTTCCTCTGCGATCACTTCCCGCTACAACTAAAGTTGGCTTTTCGTTTATGTTTACAACCGAAATCTGAAAGGCATCGTTTTTCCCTTCCAGTTCTGAAATAGAAATCAAATTTTCAGAAACAAGTTTTTGAATTAGCGGACTTTTATCTATTGTTCCGATCCAAATATTTCCACTTTCTTCTGCCGTAATTTCAGGAACTACAGAAAGCACCGTATTTATATCTCCTTGCAAAAGCTGTAATGCATTTGTTGTTACTTTTTCCTCTGCCTCAGCATTATATGAGATGATTATCGGAGAACCTGACTGAAGTTTGAATGAGTTTTTTGATGTACACGCGAACTGATTTAGTAAAATTAGTCCTGCAATAATAAGTTTCAAATAAGTTTTCATTATGTTTGTATTTTTAAGTATTTTCGTATGTAAATTCTATGTGTGAATAATTGAAACCAGCTTCTATAAAGTATTTATTATTCAAATTATTAACGACTAATTATCCAGTAGTTTTATAGTTTCCATTACACCATCCATTTGTGCCAGTGCGTACATTCGCCCATAAAATGAATACCCCGGATTATAAGCCTTACCTGCATCATCCAGCATTAATCGTCCGTGATCAACACGCATAGGGAGCGCTGGATTTTCTTTCTCAAAAAAACGAACTAGCTCAATTAAATGTCCACGACCTTCTAAATGTGATGCTTCGATAAAATTGCCATTCGGTAGGATATTGGTACTCCGCAAATGAACAAAATGCGTACGTTTCGCAAATCTTTTTGCTAACTCAATAACATCATTATGCGCCCCTGCACTGAATGAACCTGCACAAAATGTCAAACCGTTATGCGGATTATCAACTGCTTTCATTACCCATTCTACATCTTCAGCGCTACTAACAATACGTGGTAGTCCTAACATCTGATACGGAGGATCGTCTGGATGTACGCACATGTTAATGTCATATTCATCGCAAACAGGCATAATGCGGGTAAGGAAATACTTCATGTTTTCACGTAAAATATCGCGATCAATACCATCGTAAAGCGCTAACAAGCGGTTAAATATTGCTACCGGATTTTGGTCGCCTTCTTTTATATTCCCATTAACAAAACCTTGAGTTTTTACAATAATAGTATCAACTAATTGCTCGCTTTCCGTTTCAGTTATTATTTTGTCCAATTCGTGGAACTTTGTTAATTCTTCTTCAGTATAATCATTCTCCGCATTTTTGCGTTTTAGTATATAGCAATCAAAATAACCAAATTTTATTTTGTCGAAGAAAAGTGACGATGTTCCATCGTCCCATTTATAGTCAAGATCAGTACGAATCCAATCTATAACCGGCATAAAATTATAACATACGTTTTTTATTCCCGCTTTACCCAAGTTTCGAAGGCTTTCGATATAGTTTTCGATTAACCGTTCGCGCTCTTTGCCGGCAGATTTAATAGCTTCGCTTACCGGAAGACTCTCAACTACCGACCACCGCAAGCCATGTGATTCTATATAATTTTTCAAATCGCATATAGATTCGAGCGTCCAAACTTCGCCGTTCGGAATATCGTGCAAAGCTGTTACAATTCCTTCTACGCCTATTTGTTTAAGCATCGGCAAAGTAATTTTATCTTTTTTACCGAACCATCTCCAAGTTTTTTCCATTTTTATATAATTTCAGATTTTAAATGCAATTGTAAATCTGTAGATCGTAAATCTGCATATCAATTACACTCCACTAAATGCACTGAAACCGCCGTCGACAGGTAAAACTACTCCTGTGATAAAACTAGCTGCATCGCTGCAAAGAAATTGTACGGCTCCATTTAGTTCTGAAATATCGCCGAAACGTCCCATTGGGGTTTTACTCAGCACTTTCACACTACGTTCGGTCAATGAGCCATCAGG
>DAOSIN010000088.1:0-6892 GCA_035366675.1 Salinivirgaceae bacterium
AAATCAATTGAATGTCACGGTGTTGTAGAGACGGAGCATGCTCCGTCTCTACGTTAATAACACAATCCACGCAAATCAATTAATACCGATTGGACAGCTACTATAGTCAAAACTACCTTCAATTGATTTTCAGATAGTTACGTTAAGCATGGTACAAATAAGATACAAATAAGATATAACTATTAATAAACTGTAAAATATTCTGTTACAAAGGTATAGTTAATTTTTGATAAGCAATTATAAGCGTTACAAAAATAGTAGTTTTTTATTGATTTTGGGGTAGTTTTAAGCCTTAAAAAGTAACTTGTAGGTTCTTTATCATTTAAAAAAAGCAGGTTGTTTTTTTTTGATATTTTTGTCAATAGGGCAAAAAGTAGGCTGTTTTATTTTATGGTGGTTTTTGTGGGCTTAAGATTTACGGCAATTATTTGTATAATATGCTGTGGTGCCTCCTAATGCCTTAAAAAAACCAAATTAATAATAATTAATTCAAACGTGTTTTATAAACAGCTTGGCAAAAACAAATAAGCTGTTTTAAATTGATTTTTGGGTACTTTTAAGCAAGAAAAAAGCATTTTGTAGGACAGTGCTCATTTTTAATAAAACGATTTAAAATAGCCCTTTTTAAAGTTTTAAAATAAAACAAATGATAGCGAGCAAAATAAGTAAAAGGGCTATTCTTCCGCTCCATATCTGGAAGTTCTGCCAACTTGTTAAAGGGGCTTTTACCTGTTTTACAACCTCAACAGGGTAAGGAACGCTAACTGTATCTTGAATAAAAACGGAATCCAGAATAATCTTATCGCGATAAATATATTTGTATTTTTCAATAAACAGAGTGTCGGCTGTATGTTTGACGAAAACAGAATCGTAGCAAAAAATTGAATCACGGACGAGCTGGTCGCGTAATTCAATTTTTGTTGTTTCTACCGGAATATATTTTGTTTTCCCGCAGGAACTGCAAAGACACAACAATAATAACGCCGATACAAATAAAGTTGTTGCTTTCATCGTGTTTTGATTTTAGATTGCAACGCAAATCCCTCTTTGATTTGGTTAATGTCAGCATTTACGCCATTTTCGACAAACGACATTGAAGCGACAATCAAAATTAAGTCTGCACCGTCGTTAATGGTTAGTACCCTGTTGCGCGGAACTCCAGAGTATTTTTCAACGGTTTCGATGTAATTTTCGGTGTCGTTTTCGGTTGACGGTGCCCAATGGGATATTATTTTTTCAATTGTGTTCCGACCGCTCGTAAGATAGGTCGCAAGCGTTACAAACGCAGCTCGATAGCCGTATGACACAGATAAAAAGGTTTTGAATGATTTATCATCCCCTTTGGTTTCGCCTTGGAAAACATCGGCAGAATGCCGAATATTTAAGGGGTTGTTGTTGCGTAATCCTCTAGGAGTTTTCATTGGTTTTCTTTTTTAGTTCGTTTTTAACAGGACAATTTTCTTCGTCGCTACAGTCTGAAATACGGCTTAATGCCTGTTCTAATCGCTGTATTTTTTTGCTCAAAATGTCAATCTTTTTTGTGAGGGGTGATATTAAATATTGGTCGTTCAGTTTAAGCAGTTTTTCGGCATGGTCTGACTTTATGACTTCAATTTCGGCTTTAGATTTGCGCCTACCGCCAAGCCAACCAACAATCAACGTAATTATTGATAATAAAGAGGGTAATAGTTGTTCTAATACTTCCATAGCAATTTTTGTTAAAGGGTTAAAATAAAAGCCGCTTTCGGCGGCTTTTTCTTAAAAATGGTTTTGGTTAAACGTCTGCGCCAATGATGTCGAAACTTGACTTATTCCCTTTGGCTGTGTAAATGTAACCGCCCGACATTCCATTGGAAGCCGTTGCTAATGCTTGCGACACTACGCCTGCCTCTACCTGTTCGGCTGTCAGGGTTGCCACTTCCATTGTAAGCTCCTGAGTGTCGAAATCGTAGGCAAAAAACATCGCTTTGTCGCCCTCGCTTAGTCTGTTTTTGATTTTCGAGAAATCAATTTGTACACTTCCTGCGCCTGTTTTTGAAAATTCTGTTTTCCCAAGATTGCCGTTGCCGATAATCAAATCGCCTTCGGCTGTTGGGTATGAGTTTAATTCAAAATCGGCATCATCTTTCATTTTAGAGACATTAGCCGAAACAAAAGCGTTGAAAACTGACAAAGTGCGTTTTCTTCCTGCAAATGCGTGTTTCAAAGCTGGCGAGATTGCATTGTAAACAACAATAATATTACGCATTTTAGAGCGTTGCTTTTGCTGTTCGGGAGTGTTCGGGTTTTTAATGCTTGGTTGATACTCACGTGCAATTGTTCTCCCTGCACTTCTGGAATATATGATATTCCCTACTTTTCCTTTGGCTGCTCCTACTGCAACCGAGTTAATTACTGCCATAATATGAAATTTTAAAGGTTGATAATTTATTTTACTTTTGGATTTGCAACTGATTTAGTATGGAGTTGTAACGGTGCGCACTTCGTTTATCCCGACTGCTTTAGTTGCTTGTCCGATATAAATCTACGGCTATAACCATTCCATTTTTGAGTATTGGCGACTGTTGCTATTGCTTGCAACCGTTTGCTTTACAACAAATAACAACAACAATTATTTTTTTTCGGAAACAAAGAAGAAAAAAGAAAAAAAAGAAGAAAGAAAGGATATGCCATCTCAAAAAGCAATGTAGTGTCGGCAGTCAAGGTTTTTTGATAAAAAATACTACCTGAAGCACAGCGTAAGTGTGGAGATTTTTTTTCAAAAACCCGCAGGGCTTGACCTTGAATGACGGTAAGCGGAGTTGCTATCTTTGCATATTCCTTTATTTCTAATAAAATCATTATCATAAAAAATCTGCGTGAAACGCAAATAAATGAAAAATAGAACTGCTTTTTTTGTGTGGGTGCTTGGGATTTCTGTGGGTGGGTAGGAAGAAAGCCAACGCAGGTAAAACAGCCTTGAGCCGAGCCAACTGAAAGCAGGTAGGCAAACAGCGTAGCACAGCGGAGTGTTTGCATGCCTGATTGAAGGTAAGGAGCGAGCCGTTTGCGAGTGGAGCGAGGGGGGCAGACAGATGAAGCCTGAACGGAGCATAGCGGAGAGAAAGGCGCTGACTGCCTCCGTTTGATGACGCAGGGCTGGCGTGTTTTTTTGTCGCGAAGTGTAGTTTTTTTGCAGGGCTGGGGCAAGGGCAGAATGATTGAACGGAATGGAGCAAAGCGCAATGTAGTGAATGAATGCTGCGCTTGCTTAGATGATAATTGCGTGGTGGTGTGAGGAACGAACACGACCACAACCGCTTTAAAAGGTGGGTAGGGCAAAAAGACGGACCGTAGCAAAGCAAAAAACATGACAGCCCGATTAGCCCGAGCGACCCGCAGGCGAGCACAACTTGTAGTGGCGGTTTGCCCCCTTTTATTAATGTTTGTGAGTTTTGCGAACACTTTATTGGGGTTTAAGGGGGCAAACAGTAGCCACGGATGACGACCGAATGAACGCTTGGCAACAACCGCCCAACCGCCACGCCCACAGTGAGCACCAAACGGAGCAAAGCGGAGTGTGCCGGAGCGCAACTGTGGTGTGTGGCGGTGGTGCAACGCAAGGGTGGCAAAAAAAATACTACCCAAACCGCAGGGCGTAAATTGCGTAGCATGCCCGTAGGTGCAGGGTGGAGATTTTTTTTAGCCACTTGTCTTGCCCTTGCGTGCAGGGTGGTGTTGACTAAGTGAATGAGGGAGGAATACCGCTTACCTGCGTTGGATTTGCGGGAGGCAATTAGCAATTAGCAATGAACAATGTGCAATGAACAATTATTTAGTTATGAGTTACGAGTTACGAGTTACGAGTTACGAGTTATGAGTTATGAGTTATGAGTTATGACAATGTGCTATTTAGGGAAAAGGCGATGAGTTGAAATACAGATGATACAGACTACACGAATTAAACGGTTTTACACGTATAAATGGGTTAAAAAGAGTTTGCTGTTTTGCACTTTTATACTTCGGATTTTGTTCAATATCCAAATGTTACTTGTCTTATAATTGTACTTGCTATATTATTTCTCAAATTGCCCCATTATCTCCCAAATTGCCCCATTATCTCTTAAATTGCCCAATTATCTTGTAATAAATTCCAGCACCAGAAGTTCCTGTTTTGATTAAAACTTTATATTTATCAACTAATTCTGTCAATTCTGTTGTTGCTGTACGCTTGGATATGTTGTTTAATAATTGATAATTTCTATTGGTTATTTTTCCCTGTTCTTTTGCAAACAAAACGGCTTTCACTTGTCTATCGTTCAAACCAAGTGACTGCAAGTATTCTGTATAATAAATATCTTTTCTGAATATTACCCAGAAATCCGAACCTTCAACCATGTACGATGGTTTGGGTAGTCCATCAGCTAAACATAATTCTTTCATCTTGCTGATACCTCGCCCCCATGATTCTATATATCCACTTCGGAAAAAAGCATTGGCAATGTCGGGATTAAACGGTCTTGATGAATGGCTTTTTAAAAGATTATCTATTGTCCAATCATCGGGCAAAGTGCCCTGGTTCCAAATCATTATTTTGTCTTTGTAAACTCTGATTTGAATGGGCGTTAATCCCGAATAATCTTTGTGCGCAATTGCATTTAATAAGGCTTCTCTAACAGCTTCTTTCGGATATTCATAGGTTTCAACACGATTAACTCCTCCCTCATAACTAACTATTGCTTTTATATATTTGGTAAAAAGCAATTCAAGCGTTTTTTCAATCTGTTCAAACAAATTCCCGTGAACCTCATCTTGAAAAATTAAGTCTGCCTCGTTTTCAAAATATCCGATTTTAATGTAAGCTCCTGTAACAAACAACTCGGGGTCATGGTGGAATAACAAAATGGCTGCTCGCTTTAAATATCCGTTTTCAATAAGTTTCAGATTTTCAATCAAATGTTCGTTGTTGTCTGTAAGATGATTTTGGTCAAGACGTTTGCTTTTTATACCACGCATTTTGAAAAAATCAAAGGTATCCTGTTTTAAATCTCCGACAGTGACCTTGGGTACTGGCACACTATCCCAACGCCGACCTCTTTTTTGCAAAAGAAATTTTTCTAAAGCAAGACCCGTTAGCTCTTGCTTGGTGCTTCCACTTCTATAGTGATATTGCCCTTTGTAACTTATGGCATTTGGATATGGATCTACAATGATTTCTAAATAGTCGCCCTGTTTGGTTTGATGCAAATTTACATCAACCAAAATCCCTAACATGTCGCGCACTTTGTTTGGAATTTCTTCTAACAGTTTCTCCGCGTCATTCAACCCGACAATTTCTCCATCATTGGCTTTCCCTATATAGATAGTGCCACCATTAGCATTTGCGAAACCACAAATCCATTTCAAATATTCGTTTCGCCAAGTGCTTTTGTATTCTATGTTTTGCGTTTCAGTCATTTCGCTTACAAAGTTATACTATTTTATTTCGATTGGACATAAAAGTCTGCAATATAATTGATTTACCACAAACCAGAACAAATGTAAGAAACATTATCAAATTACTATTATACTGCTGAAGTGATTTTTTTCATTTTCTCCATTTCTACAAAAGTATAATTGGGGGGGTTATACCTTTTTGTATTTGTCATGTGCGAAGTGATTTATTAAGCCACTTTGTATGAATTTTGCAATGTACTTTTCTGCGGTTTTGTCGGGTATGTTTAAGGTTTGAGCGGTTTTTAAGTAGGCTTGTCTGGAAAATTCGGTAGGTAGGGCTTCTAAAAATTGTTGTTTTTGGTTTGAGTGTTTGGTTGTCGTGGCTTGGGTGGGTAGTATTTCATAAATGTAGGCTGCGTGTTGTATTAGGATTTTTACTAATTCTAAGGCGGTGTTGAAATCGGTGTCGTTGCATATCAAGGGGGTTTGTATGTGTCCGCTTTCCATAATTCGCAGGGCTGTTAAAATCATCGTTATGCGAAAGGCTATTAATCCTAAACGGCGGACGGTTGCTAAATAATCTACTCCACAAAGATATAAGTACTGATTTTGAGCTTGCGAAAAATAGGCGTTAAACGCTTGTTGTTGCTTTGCCGTAAGGCAAAAACGCAACGGCTTGGATTGATGGTTTAAGATTTTGTAAAAATCGAAAAACTGACTTCCAAGATAACGGAAGTAGTCGTCAAGGGTTTGACTGTTATCGCCGGCAAATACATCTTTCCAGACAGGTAGAATGTTCATGTAGTAGAAGATGAAACGGCTGAATAATCCGTTTTCTGCGTTTGGTATCAACGTCAAAACTTGTTTTGGTGTTCCCGAAAGCAACGCCGACAGGCGTGGGGTTTCGAGCTCTACAAATTCGCGGTCTTTTCGGCGGTTGTATGATATTATTTCATGGTGAAATGCCTTACGAAATCCGTCTGAATAGTTGCCGTGTTCGCTCTTGAATGTTTGCGCAAGTGTGTCTCCTTCGGTTTCAAAAATTAGTCCTACGCCTTTGTTGTCATTTAAGATTTGGAAAAGTCCTGTTGCGCTGTTGTTTGCAGGAATGATTAACATTCTTAGGGGTGGCTCTTGTGGGCGTTCCATGTCGGTTTTGTCTTTTGTCATTGTGTACTCGGTTAGTTGGCGTTGGTATTGCTGCTGCTCGACTTTGGACTGTTCGCGCAATGCAATATGTATTGGCTCTACTAATTTACGGCATAATGTTAGTTTGCCTTTTCCTGCCGAGGCTTGCGCGGTTACGAAAAGAAAGAGATTGGGATATACGTTTCTTTCGGCGTAAATGCCGTAAACATTTGGTAAACATGGCGAAATCGCCACAAGTGAGCCAAGTAGTAAAAGGTCTTTATCTTCGGCTGTGAGGGCTTTTGCAGTGGCTTTTTTTAGAAAATCGGGCAGGTTTTTATAGAGTGTT
>DAOSIN010000089.1:0-2448 GCA_035366675.1 Salinivirgaceae bacterium
CAAGTAGGTAAAGGCTCTACAAAACAATTGCGCAAACAAGACATGGTTCCTTGTGAAATTTATGGCGCAACTGAAAACTTGCATTGCAAGGGTAAATACCTTGATTTTGAAAAAGGTATTGTTACCCCACATGTTTATTTATTTGACATAGATGTTGAAGGAACAAAAACAACTGCGATTGTTCAAGATGTTCAATATCATCCAGTTACCGATAAAATCATTCATGTTGATTTTCTTGCAGTTAATGAGAAAAAGCCAGTCAAGGTAAAACTTCCGGTTGAACTTACAGGGACATCAGTAGGTGTAATGCGTGGTGGTAAACTTAGACTTATAACAAGAAAGCTCTATGTTAAAGGACTATTGAAAGATCTTCCTCCAACAATAAAAGTTGACATCACTAAACTTGATGTGGCACACGGAATTAAAGTTTCTGATATTAAAGTTGAAGGACTAACATTCCTTGATCCAAAGCAAACATTAATAGTAAAAGTTTATGTTAGTCGTACTACTACTTCTGAAACTAAAGGACAAGAGCAAGAGCACGAACAAGAACACGAATAACAGCAATCATTTATAAATTCTATAACAACCCTCCTCCCGTTTATAACAAATTGAGTTAAACCAATTTGTAACTAAACGGGAGTTGTGTTTATAAAACATACAAACAACAACGCTCTTTTAACTATCAAAATGTTAGTTGATGAAATTCTTAATTATCGGATTGGGAAACATTGGGAAAGAGTATCAAAATACACGACACAACGTGGGTTTTGATGTTGCTAACGCTTTCGCGCTAAAATTCAAAACCACGTTTCAATCTGCTCGTTACGGCGACATTTCTACATTTAAAGTAAAGGGGAGACATGTAATAGTGTTGAAACCATCAACCTACATGAACCTAAGCGGGAATGCAGTAAGATACTGGATGCGAAAGGAAGATATATCAATAGAAAATATATTGGTTGTTACAGACGACATTGCATTGCCTTTAGGAACTATCCGCCTACGCATGAAAGGAAGCGATGCTGGACATAACGGTCTGAAACATATCATTGAAACACTTGGAACTGACAACTTCTCGCGCCTGCGCTTAGGCATTGGAAACGACTATCCTAAGGGCTTTCAGGTTGATTATGTTTTAAGCAAATGGAGCCAAGAGGAGTACGAAATAATAGCTCCACGTTTTGATATATGTGTAGATGCAATTCAAAATTTTGTGTTAATGGGCATTCAACACACCATGAACAATTTTAACAACAAGTGATTTTGAAGACTTATGAAGTGAAAAGGCAAACGTAATTTGTGACTATTAATGCGTGCCAGCAATCAAAATCATAGACTTTTCAGATTACGAAATGCCAACAGCACTGTTGAGTTTTTTAATTTCACGTTGCAAGAAAATAAATGAAATTACTGCTGCAATAATATCTGATATTGGCGCAGAAGCCCAAACTCCTGTCAGTCCCCAATAATTAGGAAGAATTAAAAGAATGGGTATCAACACAATAACTTGTCGTAACAGTGATACCGTAGCCGATATTGCCGCCTTGCCGATTGACTGAAAATAGCTCCCTGCAATAATCTGAAAACCAACTATTGGCATTGCGAGCATAAAAATGCGCAAACCTTCGGTTCCGATTTCCAACAACTCTTTACTCGAAACATTAAACGTTTTTATCAATAGCGAAGGGAATGCCTCGACAAAAATAGTCCCCACAAAAGCAACCAAAGTAGCTGCTTTAATACATATAAATAGCGTTTGCCTAATTCGAATAAAATTTTTGGCTCCATAATTATAGCCAATAATTGGTTGTGCTGCCATATTTAAGGCAACAATAGACATTACAACAATTGTTGCAACACTATTAATAATTCCCATAGCTCCAACTGCAACATCGCCACCATATTTTATAAGCTGTATATTGTAAATACCATGTACAAAACTGGAAGCAAACTGTATGGCAAATGAAGAAAAACCTATTGAGAATATCGCAAACACGATTTTTCTATCTAACTTAAAATTAGGAACTTTTAGTTTTACTATCGATTTTTTGGACTTAAAAAAGTGACGTAAAACCAAAACACATAATACAAACTTTGAAATTACTGTTGCCCAAGCTGCTCCCTTTACACCCATATCAAAGCCAAAAATAAATATTGGGTCGAGAATTGTGTTAATTACTGCACTTATAATCATAGTGTTCATGGCAACACGTAGATTCCCCTCTGAACGTATCACATTATTGAGCGAAAACCCAAGCATACTAAACACTGTTCCAGTGAGTAAAATATTGAGATAATCATTGGCATAGCCTATAGTCTCCTCGCTGGCTCCGAAAAAAATTAAAAGTGGCTCTTTGATTAAAAAACCGATGATAGTCAAAACTATTGAGGCTATAATCAACAATATAAAACAGTTACCCAATACGTGTTCGGCACTCTCAAAGT
>DAOSIN010000089.1:2458-6888 GCA_035366675.1 Salinivirgaceae bacterium
CTGAACAAATTCAAACAGGAATTTATCAGCGACAGAAATATTGACACTCTGACTCCCGAACCAACACCTATAAGCATCCCGAAAGCTGTAATAATTATCATAATCGGGAAAACCACGCTAAGCCCTGTAAGTGCCATTGCTCCAACGCCTTGTCCTACGAAAATTCTATCAACAATATTGTATAATGAGTTGACAACTACTCCTGTAAATGCAGGTAGAAAAAATTTCCATAAAACCTTGCGAATAGGGGCTTCGCCGAGTAACTTTATATTTTTGCTTTTAGTATCCAATTTATAACTGTTTTCGGGTGGCAAAGTTAAGAATAATGCAATGAATTATTCAAGGTACAAGGCGAATGACTGAGCGTAGTCGAAGTGTACGAGGATAAAGGTAAAAGCACCTTCTTGTCCCTTTTACACTTCGATGGTTGTGGAGCCAGCGTTTCGATGGTTATTGACCGAGGAAGTTGTTTTGTAATAGTCACTTCGACAAGCTCAGTGACCTAGGGGGCTCAGTGTACCGCCTTACTAATTTCTAACTTCTAATTTCAAAAACTACTCCTCTCCGAAAAATCTTCTAACTTCCGAAGCAAATGCTCTATCGACTGCTTTTCCATCACGTGTTTTTGCCAATCCTCCTCCTGCTGTCTCTTTATAGTCACGATTAAGCTTATCGCCAACTTCGCGCATTGTTAGAACAACCTCGTCTGGCGATATAAACGAACGCACACCACTTAAAGCCATCATTGAAGCTGTGATAGCAACAGAGGTAAAAATACCATTTCGTTTAACACAAGGTACCTCAACCAAGCCTGCAACGGGGTCGCAAATCAAGCCTAACGAGTTTTTAACTGCCAGAATAAAACTTTGAATTATTTCAGTTGATGAGCCGTTTTCGAGATAAGTCAACGCGGCGGCAGCCATTGCTGCGCCTACTCCTACCTCTGCCTGACAGCCGTAGTCTGCTCCGGCGGTTGTTACGTCATTAAACAAAATCATCCCCATAAATCCTGAAACTAAAATAGCTTCGTTAATTTTTTTACGGTCTGGTTTTGATATTTCTGAATAGGCTTGCAATACGCCCGGCAAAATACCGCACGAACCTGCTGTAGGACAGGCAACTATAACACCACATTTGGCATTTACTTCGTTAACAGCAACTGCATATGCGGCAGCACGTCCATAAACATTGTTAAACAGGGAGTTTTTATGAACATATCTGTTAATACGCGAGGCATCCTTTCCTGTAAGCTTCAATAGCGATAGTTCACTGCTTCTAACTCCTTTCTTTGCCGATGCTTTCATAATACGCCAATATTCGGCTGCCTTACTCAAAATATCGTCGGGGGAAGATCCCTGCAAATTATTTTCAACCTCGATAATAACATCAATAAGCTCTTTTTTCTCTGCGCGGATATAGGCACTCAACTCTTCAAAAGTATTAAATGGCATTCGATAGTTCTTCTTTCCAACCCCCTCGGCTTCAACTATTGGTGGAATTAAAACAGCTCCTGTGTGTTTCTTCGCTTCATTTTGAGAGATTATCTCCTGATTGTAGTAGTAAAAATTCTCCTTGCCGTTAATTGGCGAAGATAGTCGTTTATCCATATACCTGACCTCTACGTTACCACCTCCGATAGAAAAGCCAGTAATGGTGTATGTGGTTTGCGCTGTTTCTACAATGATTTCGGCGATATTGTTATTGTTTTCGTTTATATATTTCTGCTCCTCCTCGACTGACCCACGTTTATATCCTCCGAAATCGGCTTTAAATTCGCCAAAATCGATACCGTGCTCGTTCACAAAAGCCGGGTCTCCATGCTGTAACATCTGCGGATGGTCGGGTTCTAATCCCCAAAGACCACCACCAATTGCCGATGGTGTATAGTGCCCCGGTCCAGTATCGCGGAATGAAGCGAGCAATTTTACAGTAACTAATTTCACAGGGTCGTTATCAAATTTAGCACGAGCTATAATTATATTTCGCGCTATCTGACCTATTTTGTTTGCACCTGCCGTATGCGAGCTTGAAGGTCCGACCATGGAGGGTCCGACAATATCAAAAACGCTCATGGGCTTAATATAACGGTGAAGATATCGCTCAAAATCATCTTTAAGAGAACTGATTTCAGCACTATCAATTTTACTATCAAAAACAGTTTTAACAAAATAGAGTGATTTAACAGCCTTATCGCGCGATTTCATATACCATATCTCCATATATCGCGGGAAAATATTGTGCTTTTGAAATGTCTCTACGACATTAATTAAAACTGTGTTTCTTGCAGAGTTAATGCTTTTCAGGATTATAATGGTTCTATTATCTTCGGTATTGGAATCAAACTTAAATCCTTTAGTGTCGGCTTTCATTTCGGCGACCGATTCATTAAGGTCGGGAAGTTGAACTTTTGCGTGACTTGCCGATGTTATATCGCTGTAAAAAACTGTCATCATATAGTTTTTATCTCTATTCGTAACAACGCGGTATAGCGTATAAGGTTGAAACTTGTAGGGAATTAATGATGATAGCGTTTTTTCAAGTTTTTTGTGATCGAAATCGTGCAAGACGCACTCTTCTATCTCTTCACGGTGCCAAAAGGTTTTGTCAACTTTTTGGTTAGCTATGCGCTCCTCCACTAATGGCAAGCAGTATGATATTTCTGATTTATTAAAATAACCGTCGATTGAAATGTCGTTCATGGTAACTGTTTTTTATTGCCCAAATATACGCAATAAAACCGTATAAAAACGACTGCTTTTTAACTACAATTTAATATTGAACCATTAAGGAATTAAGGAATATTAAGAGGAGACGGAGCATGCTCCGTCTCTACAACGTGCTGACATTCGATTGATTTATTGTTCATTTATTTTAATTCAATGGTTTTTATTTTCACTATGGGCGACCACAAGGGTCGTCCCTACTTTCAACTTTACAAACTTTTAACTTTTAACTCTAATACGCTTGTTTTTGCCCTCGAATAATAACCCAAACCGTAAGAATTATTATTTTTATATCCATATTGAAAGTCCAATCTTCGATATAATTGACATCGTATTGCACTCTACGTTTTAAATCTTGCAATTTCTTTATTTCACCTCTGTAGCCGTTTACTTGTGCAAGTCCGGTTATTCCGGGTTTTACGGTATGTCTTAACATAAAGCGTTTTACTAATTTTTGATAATCTTCTGTATGTTTTAACATATGTGGGCGAGGTCCTACAATTGACATTTCACCTTTCAGAACGTTATAAAATTGAGGATACTCATCTAAACTCCACTTCCTAAGGAAACGACCGATTACCGTTACTCGACTATCATTTTCTTCTGCTTGTTTTGTATCTGCTTCTTCATTCTGAAGCATAGATCTATACTTGTGACAAACAAATACTTTTCCATCTATACATGTGCGTTTTTGATGAAAAAATATTGAGCCTGACCTTGTAAAGAGAGAGATAATCCACAACAAAACCGTAAACCACGATACAAAACATATTAATACAATTAATGAAACTATGATATCAAAACCCCTCTTTATCAATCGGTTATACCACTTAGATAATGCTCCGGAATGAATCTGAATTACCGGTATCATTCCATAGTCAACTATTTCTGCTGATTTAAAAGAGAATACGTCTAAATCGGGGATTATTCTCGTTTTAATAGGGAACTCTGAAATAGTTTCAACTATTTTGTACAGGGTCTCTTTTGAAATCGCGTCCCACGCAATATAAACCTCACTAATATCATGTTTTTTTATTATCTCGGGCAATTCAGGATATGTTCCAATTATACCTCTTTTTTTTACAACTTTTTCATCAACAAATCCAATAAATTTGTATCCATGCCACCGATTTAACGAAAAATAATGCTCTAATTCGCGGGCTTTATGGCTATATCCGACCACAATTACATTGCTCAAATTATAGCCCTTTCGTCTGTAATAGACGAAAGCATAATAGAGCGTAAATTTCCATACAACTAATATGGCAAAGAATACTACAAAAAGATATTTTATATGACTGCGAGGATAATACTGCAACGGAACTGCTTGAAAATACAATAAAAACCCTACGAAGAAGAAAACTATAATTTTGATATATGTAAAGAACAGGGTTTTTTTTCTGGTGTTTCTATCAATATCATTGGCTCCAAAAACAAAAGCAAGTGCTAGCCAAATAAAATTTAAATAGATATAAAATAGGATGTGCTTGTCTGTAAAATGCTCTATTCCGGGGTTAAACACAACAAACCCGAAAATAAATAAGAGATTTAAAATAATAAAGTCGCCTAATAGAGATATAAATGGTATTATATGCGAATATTTCACAGACTATCTATATTTTCGGTTATCATTGCAAATTTAGCACTTATATTAATGTAGTGCCCTAAAAAGTGTATGTTTTTTATTCGCTTCAGGTTTTTAACGAA
>DAOSIN010000090.1:0-6876 GCA_035366675.1 Salinivirgaceae bacterium
GTCACCTACTTCATAGTCTCTATCGGGTATCCACCATATCATTTGACCACCAACATTAGCAGATTGAATGTGATATGGTACGCCACTTAAGTAGGGCATTAGAGCCATAACCCTTGACGTGTCAACTCTTATATGTGAAAAGTCATCACACTCCCATAATGCTACTGGAGCTTTCCATGAAGTATTTCGTCCTTTCCACAGTGAATTATTTAGATCCCAACCATTATCAGAGGTCATTTTTGAAGACCAGAAATAGAAAAAATCATCACCACCAGTGTTAGATCGCTGCATATTCCCTTTCTCTTGTGAAGAAATTATAACATTATCACTTAGATTAGAGAATAAACATTCTGTGCCGTTACCTCCCTGGATTTTTCTTCCATATTGATACTGTGAACCAGGTAAATCATGTTTAATCAAGTAAGTGCCATTATCTTGAGTTCCAACAATAATAACTCCTTCACTATTGATATCTGCACTATAGCACAAGGTTGTACGATAATAAGTGTTCAAAGGCTGGATACCATTGCTACCTATTCTATAAATTCCACCGTCTGTTGCGGCGAATATGTTTGTTCCAGATGGATGTGCTGCAAAATCATGAATGCCTGAGTGAATATATAGTGGATGTCCCCCTTCTCCAACAGAGTAAAATATTTTGTTCCACTCGAATGCGTGAGAACCTTCAACTCCACTACCTTGCCACACGTCAACTCCAGCTATAAAAACTTGGCTTTTAGATAAAGCAAATAAAGAGTGTGCAAAAATACCCGTTTTTGCTGTCCTACCAAAAGGAACGAATTGACTACTGTGTCCAAAACCAATTTGTTCCCATGTTTGTCCTTTATTAAGAGTCCTGAATATGCCTTCTAAATCTCCTGCAGAATCGGAGATTGAAGCAAAAATACATGAAGGATCACTTTCTAAAATTTGATACACATACCTTCCAATAACTTGGGGAAGTTGCCCCTGTTCGGTACCTGAAACAGACTCAAAAGTGTTAGCATTGGGCAAACGAATATAAGTTTTATCATATATATTTGCCATAACGGTACCGTCAGTGCCCATTGCAACGTCCCAAGATTGACCTTCAACATCAATAGCTTTTGTCCAGGTTTCTCCCCCATCTGTGGTTTCCCACAAACCAGTTGTTGTTGCAGCTAATAATATATTTGGGTTTTGGGGGTGTGCGACAAGCCTTCTAGTACCATAAAAATTAGCTGAATTACTTGGAGAGGTTGATTCTAATCTAACAAAAGTATCGCCTTGTTGTTTAAATATTCCGCCACCTTTTATTAAAGGTACTTCCAAAACTGATCCAGTAAAAAAATCATTATCTGTACCTGAAGCAATAAAATGTTTGTTGAATGGCTCGCCAGTTCCGAAATATATTGTTCCGTCAGCTGTTTGCGCTATTGACGACACAGAATGAGGGGTGTATCCGTCTGCGACAGAATAGTCAACCTTAACCCAGTATTGACCATTAGTTGTTGACTTCCACAGCCCACCTGATACAGATCCTGCCCAAATAACATTTGGATCGTTCTTATCAATCAATATAGATCGTGTGCGGCCACCGACATTATTTGGACCCTCTTCTATCCAATTAAATCCTTGGTGGTTTTCTGACTTGGTCATGAATTGTTTCATCTCTTCATTGACCTTAGCAATCATTTCGGGACTTATGGTGCGTGTATCTTGATTTGCTTTCATTTGATACAACCATTCCTGAAACTGATCGGCTGAGTACATCTCTTCTACAGCATTCTGAGGTACGTAGGTTCGCTCGTATGTTGCTGTGTTTGTATAGTTTAGGGCAATGCCCCCGGCTATTGCAGCCGCAAATAACATTAGTAGGTGTTTAGTTCTCATAAACATTTGATTTATTGTCTAATAAATATTTCTCAAAATTGTGCGACAAGATAGAAATAATTTAACGAATAATGAAAACAAAGATCTAATTTTCTTAATAAAATGTTAATTTATATCTATTATGTCAAATTCATAGATAAATGTAATTTTATTTACTATTCTGATAACAAAAGAGAATAATAAGATTTTATTTCGGATTATAGCTGACAAAATATTTATACAAAAACAAGTAGTTTTTGGTAAATTTGTCTAACTATTACCTAGATTTTTATTATTCTTGGACAACCTCAATCACCTTATTTTGTGAATAGGCAGGGCACTCTGACGATTTACAAGATACGAACATCAATGCAAGCAAGAGTATTGATATCGCCACTATAAACTTATTCTTCATAAACTTTACTGTTTTATATTATTTAGTCATTAATTTTTGTATGTCACCAAGTCAAGATTATTACTTTCGTCTCACATTTTATTTGATATGCAAATATACCATATAAATAACAAATGATGTACTTCAATCCAACTACTGATGTTATATAATTTATGGTGTCTAAATAGTTTTAAAATGAATTACAAATATATTGTATAAATCTAAATGAACAAATAACTATTTCAAAAATTTCTCAATTTTATAACCTATCTAATTCTGATTTTGCCTCATTTTCAATATCTTTCCTGCCGGCTTTTTTTGCATATTGAATGCTATGATTGAGGTAGTTGCGTGCTTTTTCTACATTATCTTTAATTATATATATTTTACCACAATCAAATGCGGACTGGGCTTTATAATAACTCTTTTCAGGCATGCCTGGTTCAAGAGCTTTATGATATTTTTCTAAAGAGTTATCGTAATCTTGTAGTTGAAATAAAATTCTTCCATATCTGTAGTAATATTCGAGTTTGAATTCTGTAGATAACTCTTTAACATTTACTGAGTTTAGTTCGATTTTAGCTTCACTATAAAGCCTAGCATCAAATAATAGCCTTGCTTTCAATAGTTTGGGATGGTGTTCTGTTTTTATTTCTTTTTCCGCCATTTTGTCCCTAAAAATATTGTTTTTTGGTATCTGCGACAATTTGCTCAGATAGATAGTTGACGATGGCTTTAAATCATTGATTATTTCAATGTAATACAATCCGAGAAGTGATGCTCGTTTAAATACAACACTTTCAGGATTTTTTATGTGCTTTTTAAATTGTTTTTCTGCAAGTTTATAATTACCGAGTGTGAGGTTTGCCCAACCCTTAATATAATTATCTAAAGGACTGTTGACTAATGAATCACAACTTATGACGTCTATAGCTTTTTGAGAAAATCCTAAATTTATGTAATACAGTGAGTATATTAATTTTTCAGTTTCAGTTTTAGCGTTAATCTCTGTTTTATTATTACCGTTCTCATTTAAAAGACTATAGATAATGGCATCTAAAACAGGCTTTTCCGATTCTGACCAATTGATTTTTAGCAAGTTTCTATTAACTTTAAATGGTTTTGATATAAAATATTCGATAAATGAGTTTTTTTCAATAACGATCTTAGTCCCCAGATTATAAATAGTTGCTAAAGCGTGTAATGGCGGATAATTCGGATATTTATAGAAAGTTTCGGAAAACAGACTGTTGGCTCGATATGCTGACCATAAAGCAGAAAAATATTCTTCGCGAAAAAAGTGTATTATAGTTTTGTTTATCAATAAGCGAGTTTTAACATAACCCCATTCAGCCGAGTTGTTTTTAAGCTTTTCAATTTTATCCAACAGATTAGTGTTGGTCTCATATTCCGCGTGTAGTTTATCAGGGTGCGTGTAAAAAAGTGTTTTTAGAGTTACTTGATCACTTGCTGGCAATATATCTAGCGGTGACGTTATATTTTTTAGGGAAGAGGGGTGTCCGTAATTTGTATTTGAAAAATCAAAATTCAGAACTTTTTCTAATTTTCTATCAAGTTCTTTTGAATATTTGTACGACTGTGATGTCACAATTGTAGGTGCGCAGAGCAGAATAAAAAATGCAACGTTTACATTTAACAACTTTACTTTTTGTCTAATAAACGCAGTTATTTTATTTGCTATAGAGAGTGTTGCGTTGGGACTCAAAAGAGTTTTATTTTTTTGCTTGATTAATTTTTGCGAGATAAGTTAGCCCTTGTTCCAAAGTTTCGCGTTGAGCCTTAGTTAGAGCTGAGATGCTAATTTCAGGATATTTTGCTATTTCTCCGCGCATCGACACGTAAATCGTGATTTTGGGTACTAAGCCAAACATCGTTTTTGTTACTTTATAACCTCTAAACAGTTCGGGCTTCATTTGGTATGTTTTAAACTCTTTGTTAAACGGACCAACTCCGTGAAATTTAAACTGTAATAACTTTTGAGAGATTTCACAATAAAGTAGCGATACTGCATTAAGCTTAGAGCAATAAGTATAACACACATTACAGCTGCCGATATCCCAATTATCAATAATTTTTCTTTAAGTTCAAGAAGCATTACTATTACAAATAGTAGCACAAACAATGTAGGTATGATTAAAAAAATCGTTTTAACTCTTTGCGCCTCTTTTATATTTTCTACAATCATTTTTTGAATTATCTTCGTTTCCTTTTTTGCAAATGTAATGATAATTCTCTTTCGGACTGTTATTTAATGAAAGTATTTTTATTCATCATATCAGAGCATTGCTAAAATTTAAGAGCACTTTGATTGTTTTTTGTTTTAAGTAGAGTAAAACAAATAAATTGTTGTAATTTGGTTGAGTGTACAAACCTCATAATTAATTGGATTAAAGGTTAATAAAAAAATAATTAGAAATAGGGAGAATTTATGAGTAAATAATATTATATTTGAGACACAATATATCCCCTTTTGTCAGACAATCAAAGTTAAAGTAAATTAGAGGGATTTTTGTGAGGTGTATCAAGAAAAGTACATAACATAAAAACTTGTACAGGGTATTAAGAGGAAAATTATATGTTGGAATGTTAATATTTACAAGGATGCCCATTTTTCAATGATAAGTTAAAAGATGTATCTGCAATTGCTCAGATTTACAAGAAAGTTTTTACTATTTGTTTCGAAAAACATGCATTAAACTGGTTCTAAAAGTAATACGATATAACAAAAGCTCTTTATTATGACACAAAAAACAAAGATATTGGTAGTTGAAGATAGCCTTCCCGAAGGAGCCATGCTTGTTGATATTTTAGAAGATGAGGGATTTGAAGCTGACCATGTTATTGATGCTGAACAAGGAATACGAGCATATCGTGAGGGCAGCTACGATTTGCTTTTACTCGATATAATGCTTCCGGGAAAAGATGGCTTTCATCTCGCAAAACAGATAAAAGCCATAAATGAAGATGTGCCAATAATATTCTTAACAGCACGAACTTTAAAATCAGACGAGATTCAGGGATTTACGATTGGAGCAGACGATTATCTTACTAAACCATACGACAGAGAATTGCTTATATGGCGAATAAAAGCAGTATTAAAACGACACACATCAGCAGAAACTAGTGTCTTAGACAGTTTTCAAATAGGGAAATATCACTTCGATTATAAAAACCTTACTCTTACAAAAGGTGCTAACGTCCGTAGAATGACAAGACGAGAAGCTGATATATTGCAAATGCTTTGTATGAATGTCGGTCAACTCGTTAAACGAGACGATATATTAGTCTCTATTTGGGGATCAAACGACTATTTTAACGGTCGTAGTCTCGACGTTTTTATTACAAAATTACGTAAATACCTAAGCGGCGACTCTAAGGTTATTCTCGAAAATGTTCATGGAGTTGGATATGAGTTGAAGTATCCAAAATAGCTATTAAAATGATAAAACAAAATATACAAGCCATTTTGTCGCAGTTGCCTGAGCAAGTTACGTTAATAGCAGTTTCAAAAACACATTCTGCAGATACAATTTTGGAAGCGTACAATGCTGGAATAAAAGACTTTGCCGAAAATAAAGTACAAGAACTCATTGTAAAGCAGCCACTGTTGCCAACAGATATACAATGGCATATGATTGGACATCTGCAACGAAATAAAGTCAAACACATAATACCATTTGTTCATTTAATACACTCGGTTGATAGTGAACGACTTCTTAATCAAATTCAAAAAGAGGCTGCAAAAGAAAATAAAACTATATCGATACTTTTGCAAGTGCATATAGCTCAAGAAGAACATAAGTTTGGGTTTAGTGCAGATGAGATTAAGGATTTTTTTGAGCAATCGAAAAGCAAAAATTATCCGAACGTCTCTATTAAAGGACTTATGGGAATGTCCACTTACACCGATGACGAATCAATAGTAAAAAAAGAGTTTGATACTTTAAAAAATCTGTTCGATTTGATAAAACTTAAGTATGGGGACCAACTGCCAAATTTTAAAGAGTTAAGCATGGGAATGTCATCTGACTTTTTATTGGCAATAAAACGTGGTAGCACAATGGTAAGAGTTGGTAGTTCAATATTTGGGGAAAGAGATTACACAATTAAAAAATAAATTCTAAATAATTAAAACTAACTACTATATGCCTAATTTAGAAACAACATTTGCAGGATTAAAACTAAAAAATCCTATTATCGTGGGTTCAAGCGGATTAACAAACAGTGTTGACAAAATCAGGGAGATAGCTCAAAAAGGAGCAGCTGCTGTTGTTCTTAAAAGCTTGTTCGAAGAACAGATAATTCATGATGTAAATAGCACTATAAAACATAGTGCTCACTCAGGGGCAGATGACTATATTGCAGAATATATCAAAAGTAACAGTATCAACACCTATCTAAATTTGATAAAAGAGACTAAGGCAAAAACCGATATACCTATTATAGCAAGCATAAATTGCCAAAACAGTGCAAAATGGGTCTCTTTTGCTAAAGAGATTGAAAATGCTGGTGCAGACGCATTGGAGGTAAACGTATATTTCCTGCCAATCGACAAAAATAAGCCTTCGTCTGAATATGAGCAGACTTACTTTGATTTGCTAAAATCACTC
>DAOSIN010000091.1:0-6858 GCA_035366675.1 Salinivirgaceae bacterium
GCCTGCAAGAGCAAGTTAGTATTCAAATGCTACCGTTAAAACATAAGGCGGAAGATTTGCTAAAGGAGATGGAGGAGGCTATAAGATTAGTAAGATTAGTTTTTAATGAAGAAACACGGGATGATATTCAAAAAGCATTTAATCATATCAATACGTCCACTAAAAACATACACAGTATTACTGGTAAGCTCGACACCCTATTTCTAAACAAATCTGACGATATACAAGCTATAGTTTCAAATATTAGAAGTTTAACAGATAACCTAAATAGGAGCAACAAAGAGATACGACAAATAATTAGCAACTTAGATAAAACGACAGACTCTATATCAAATATCTCATTTGTAAGTTTAACGGATAATATCAATGAAACAACGGCTTCTGTTAAATCCACAATAGAAAGAATTGAAAAGGGCGAGGGTACAGTAGGGAAGATGATGCAAAATGACACCTTATATTACTCACTTGTCGAAGCGGTTGAAAACCTGAGCAAGCTCTCCGAGGATATAAATAAAAATCCTAAGAAGTATTTTAATTTTAGTATCTTTAGCAGAGAGTCTAAAAAATAAGCTCAATTAGCAAAAAATCACACTTTTAAGTGTACTGACGTAGCAGTTTCTTTTACTGAGTGTTACGTAATGTGCAGAAAATATATCAATTGTCCTTTATTAATTATATACGGACTACAAAAGAACTATCCGTAAGGTAAATACGTGGTTAACTGTAAGAATTTTCTTACACCAAATTGCAATTTTATATATTTACATTAGTATTAAAATTTTGAAAATAATTTTGAACTATTTTTTAATTTAATGTGCAAAAATTTAATAAAAATATTAAAATTTATGCAAAAATATAACAACGATTAAATAAAAATATTAATATGCATAAAGAACCATAAAGCAACCATTTACATCAACAAAATTTGCTCGTAAATTGCGAAAATTATACAAATAATTGCTAATTTATTAAAAAAATATATCTAATAAATCATTGATTTATAAATATATATATAATTATTAAAAAAATACATATCAAAAGACTTGATAGTGAAGTCCATATCAAAATATCTAAAAAAGCAAGAGAAAATATATTTTTTTATGTAAAAATAATTCACAATATTGCAGCTACAAATGTCATTTTTTTTGTGTGCTGATTTTTAAGTGAAAGGAGTTTTTATTAAATGAAATTTACAAATCATAATCAAATATGGGAGAGGTGTCTTAATATAATCCGAGACAATTTACCGGAAGAGTCTTTTAAAACATGGTTCGTTCCAATAAAACCGATACATTTAGAAGGAACAGATTTGCGACTTCAAGTGCCGTCGATGTTTTTTGTAGAGTTTTTAGAAGAGCATTACATAGGACTGCTGAGATCAACTTTACGCCGAGTTATTGGACCCGGTGCTAAATTGTCATACGAGCCAGTCATGGTTCAAGATTTAACAAATAATAATTTTCAAACTATTGCCATGCCAGCACAAGGAAAAGTAAATACAGTAAACAAGCTCGTTGATATACCAATTAGCCCTGATAAGCGTCACGAAATAAAAAACCCATTTGTAATACCGGGTTTACAAAAACTTAAAATTGATTCACAATTAAATCCCCAATATACATTTGAAAATTTTATAGAGGGAGATTGCAATAAGTTAGCTCGTTCGGCGGGATTAAATATTGCTGCAAATCCGGGCAAAACAGCCTTTAATCCGTTGTTTGTGCACGGTGGCAGTGGTTATGGTAAAAGCCACCTTGCTCATGCCATAGGTCTTCAGGTTAAGGAACAGCATCCTGATAAAATGGTTTTGTATGTTCATGCGCATCAATTTCAACAACAATTTGTCGATGCCGTACAAGCAAATGAGACCAACGACTTTATAAACTTTTACAGAATGATAGATGTTTTAATAATTGATGATATACACTCATTTGCACAAGGAAATAAGCCCAAAACGCAAGAGGCATTTTTCCATATCTTCAACTATTTACATCAAAACTTTAAGCAACTTGTATTAACATGCGATAAGTCGCCAGCCGAGCTACAAGGTTTAGAACAGCGACTTCTATCACGCTTTAAATGGGGATTAATTGCCGAACTACAAGCACCCGATTATGAAACACGATTATCAATATTAAAACACCGTTTATATAGAGATGGTGTTGAACTTAACCCCGAAATACAAAAATATATTGCTAAAAACGTTACTACAAACGTTAGGGAAATGGAGGGTGCATTAGTTTCATTATTAGCACACTCAACTTTAAATAAGAGCGAAATAACTTTGAGTTTAGCTCAAGATTTAATTGATAAACTTGTTAAAAACACACGCAAACCAATTACTGTTGATTTAATCCAAAACACAATATGTAGCTACTATAAAGTCTCTCTTGAGCAACTTAATAGTAAAACTCGTCGTAGAGAAATTGTTCAGGCTCGCCAAGTTGCGATGTATTTTGCCAAGGCACTAACAAAAGAATCGTTGGCGTCAATTGGTACATCAATAGGAGGAAAAGATCATGCAACTGTTCTTCACGCATGTAAAACAGTGAGAAATTTAATGGAAACAGACAGGAGCTTTAGAGAGGATGTGTTAGAGTTAGAGAAAATATTTAAAGGTTAATTACTTTTCTAATGGCAATAGTTTCCAAAGCGATGTTTAATTGTTAGCTTTGGAAACTATTTCATTTATAAATCAAAACAACGTTTATAATGTCTATAATAATTAAAACACCTGAACAAGTTGAAGGTATTCGTAAAAGCTCACGTTTAGCGGCTAATGTTTTGAAATACATTGAACCTTACGTAGTTGCAGGCGTTTCCACAGAGCATTTAGACAACTTAATATTAAAGTATATAGAAGATAACGGCGCAATATCAGCAACGTTGGGTTACAACGGTTTTCCAAAAGCTTCGTGCATATCTCTTAATGAAGTTGTTTGTCATGGAATCCCTTCAGAATCAATTGTATTAAAAGAGGGAGATATCGTAAATATTGATGTAACCACAATTTTGAACGGGTATTATGGCGATACAAGCACAATGTTTTTGATAGGCAATGTATCGGATGAGGCAATGAAATTGGTTGAAGCAACAAAACATTGTATGAATTTGGGAATACAACAAGTAAAACCAGGTGCATATTTTGGAGATATTGGATTTGTAATTGCACGTTATGCACACAGCAAAGGATACAGCGTTGTTTACGAGTTTTGTGGTCACGGAGTTGGAATTGATTTTCATGAAGAACCACAGGTTGAACATATTGCACGCAGAGGCTCCGGGAAAAAGATGCGCGAAGGAATGATTTTTACAGTAGAGCCAATGATAAATATGGGAAAACCAAGAGTAACAATAGACACCAAAGATGGTTGGACTGCCCGAACAATTGACGGAAAGCTCTCTGCACAATTCGAACACACGGTTTTAGTTACCCCAACAGGCTACGAAATACTAACCTTACCCGATTAACATCAGAGAGTTTGGGCATAATTTTGAAAAATCAATCTCCTTTTGTAAATTTGACACGAAAAGGTCAATATACTTTGTATTGATATTATAACAGATAAAATTGTAATTTATGAAACTATTAGAAGGTAAAACAGCAATTATTACAGGAGCTGCACGAGGAATAGGAAAAGCGGTTGCGCTCCGTTTAGCATCAGAGGGATGTAATATAGCATTTACAGACCTTGTTATCAACGATGTAGCTCTTGAAACCGAAAAAGAGATAAAAGCTCTAAATGTCAAGGCAAAAGGCTATGCTTCAAATGCAGCAGACTATGAGCAAACGCAAAAAGTTGTTGAAGAGATAGCAAAGGACTTTGGACGCGTTGATATTTTAGTTAACAACGCAGGAATAACAAAAGACGGTGCTCTAAAGCGCATGACCGAAGATCAGTGGGATGCAGTTATTACAGTAAACTTAAAATCAGCGTTTAACTTTACCAAAGCTGTTCAGCCAATTATGTGGAAACAAGCCTCTGGAAGCATTATTAACATGAGTTCAGTTGTTGGAGTAGGTGGAAATGCCAACCAGTGTAACTATTCAGCATCAAAAGCTGGTATGATTGGTTTTACAAAATCAATTGCCAAAGAGCTTGGTGTGCGTAATATTCGTTGTAACGCCGTTGCACCTGGATTTATCATTACCGACATGACAGGACAACTGCCAGAGGAGATAGTTAAAGGTTGGTACGAAAAAATTCCACTAAGACGTGGTGGAGAACCTGACGAGGTTGCTAAGGTGTGTCTATTCCTAGCATCAGACTTATCTTCGTATGTTAGCGGACAAGTAATTAGCGTTTGCGGAGCAATGCAAACCTGATTATAGGAATAAAACAGAAAATAAGCAATTATAAAAATCATAAGAGCTTTACATATATTTGTAAGGCTCTTTTTGTTACAGAGATATACCATAAACACCGAAAAATCTCGTATTTTTGAGAATTAAAATTTTTCTAATTACGATATGAGTAACACACTTCAATTTATATTCTATTTTTTACTGGCTATAGCTGTTGGAGCCTCAATTTCATACTATTTTTATTATAAAAAATCATCTAATCAGTTCTCTAAATCAGTAACCTTTTATCTTTTTGCATTAAGAGCATTAACTATCGCGCTGTTAGTTTTTATTTTGCTAAATCCTCGCATATCATTTACACTTACAGAAATTCAAAAACCAAAACTGATTTTCGCCTACGATAATTCAGAATCAATAAAGTACTTGAACGATTCCTCCAGACTTCAACAGAATATTGATTTAATAAACAATCAAATCGAACTATTAAGCAAAATGTTTGATATACAGAATATTACCTTTGGAGAAAGAGTTTGTGACACCTGCCCACTACAACACAGTGAGAATGAGACAAATATATCGGCACTGTTCGACCATATTGATAGCTATTATCAGGTAAATAAGCCCAACGCTATTGTTTTAATTACAGACGGATTGGTTAATACAGGCGAGTATCCTACAAGAAAAGCTGAAAAGAGTGGCATACCTGTTCTATCGGTTGTAATGGCTGATACTGTGGCAGTTATTGATTATTGGATAGCTTCAATTCAAAATAACCCAATGGTATATTCCAACAATAAATTTCAAGTTGATATTGAGGTCAGAAGAACTGATAATAATATAGTTAACTCGGAAATTGAGATTTACCGCAAAGGAACTCTTGTTGAAAAAATCCCAATCAATTTTCCAAAAGATGAACAGAGAATAAAAACTACTGTAATGCTTACCGCTCCAAAAGCTGGTGTTTATCAATACGAAGTAAGACTAAAAGCCGACCAAAGAGAGAAAAATATTGAAAACAACAAAGCCTATTTTGCAATAGAAGTCATTGATGCAGAAACAGATATACTGTTGCTTTACAATGCTCCCTCTCCGGATATCGGTTTTTTACGACAAAGCATTGAGCAAAACAAGGTTTACAGGCTCGATGTGCAGCATGTTAGCTCGTTTTCAGGCGATTTTAATAAATATTCGGCTATTATTTTTATGCACCTTCCTGACGGTGATTTCGGTGCTGATAGGTTTGTTGTAGAGGCAGTTAAGCAAAATCGTTCGATATGGTTTTTCGTTGGCTCCAAAACAAATACAACAATGTTAAACCAACTAAATTTAGGGTGGAATTTTAGCCGTACAGGCAAAAAATTAGATTTGGTATATCCTGTTGAAAACCAATTCTATAATTACTTTATTATACCTCAGTTGCTTCTTTCAGTGATCGATAAATTGCCACCACTATATGCACAGTTTGGACGTTGGAATGTGGTAAACAGCTCAGAAATTGCTATATTTCAGCGTATTGGGTCGGTAGAAACTGAAAACCCACTGCTGTTAACCACGATTGCAGGAAATAGAAGAATAGCCTTGACAACGGGAGAGGGATTGTGGCGTTGGAATATCTTTCTGAATAAAAATTATGGAAATGCTTCGGCTCTAAACGATTTAATTGGACAAGTAATTCAATTTCTGTCGGTTAAACCGACAACTTCGCCACTAAAAATTAGCGTGAAACCTATATGGGCAAAAACAACAAATATATACGTTGATGCGTTTGTATATAATATGAATTATCAGCTTATCAACGATAAAAAAGTCGATTTACTGATTGAGGGCGAAGATACCCAAAGCATAAGTTTTAGTATGAAACCTTATGAGCAGTACTATCGAACATATATTGGGACTTTGCCGGTTGGAACATATTCTGTAACAGGAAATTATAAAACAGATAGTGCTACATATACCGATAAAAAGACATTTGCAGTTGCCGATATCAACATAGAAAAGCAAGTTTCAATTCCTGATATCACGTTCTTGAAAAACATTTCAGGAAATTCAGATGAAAATATCTTTTATAATACTGATTTAGACGAACTTTCCGACAGGATTAGCAAGTTAATAGATTCAAAACCGCGTCAAATATCAAATCGCACAATATCAGACATTGTTGTTTATACATTTTTACTATTTTTGATTGTTAGTTTCGCAACAATTGAATGGTTTTTGCGTAAATATCATGGGCAACGTTAGTTAACTTGAACCAAATAAAACAGGAGGATTTCATTATGCAATCGAAAAGTTTAATATTTGTTTTTGGGACCTTACTTTCAACACTATTATTTTTCAACTCTTGTACAGTGGTTGACAGAGTATATTTTGAAGTGCTAAGACCAGCCGACACAGTTATAAATCTTAATGTTAGAAATGTTGATTTAGTAAATAAACACTTTATTGCTAACCCGAGACCTGTTTCAAACAAGGAATATGAGAAATGGCAGTTAGATAGTTTAGTCTCTTTTGAGTGTGTTAGAGCAGCTTATAATATTTTATCAGAGTCGGAA
>DAOSIN010000092.1:0-6852 GCA_035366675.1 Salinivirgaceae bacterium
TGCGGGCATAAGAACAATGTAACTGTTTCTGAACCAGAAATATGTAAAGATAGCACTTATTCAAGAAAATTCAAATCTTTAGTGAGCAAAAAAAATAGGAGCACATCATTCTCTCTTCTCGAATAACATTGTGAATCCATCCAGCAATAGGTTTATTATCAAGATTACCGCCAACATATTTCTTTGTTTAAAATGTTACGGTAAAACCAGGGAACAGTTCTTACACGCGGTTAAAATATATATTGAGAACGTCAAAACATGACGTAATTGACAAAAAATGCTTCCAAAAAAATGGCAAAAGCGAAAAAAAGGAAACTTGACGAATACTAATGAAGCATCAGTCATTTTCTTTCTGCTCCAAAAGCTCCGCTCCAATTGAATCACTAACCTTATCCTCTTATTTTTTTCTCTTTGTGTCATTGTCAAGAAAATGGTTCAATAGAAAAAGAATGAGAAATGATTCTATTATAAACAGTATAATTTTCATTGTATAGTTATTTAAAATAAAAAAGCCCCGGTTCCTTGAAACCAGGGCAAAAACAATAAAAAAAAGAGGAAGCAAAACGACCTCCTCTTTATCCCCAGAGAATATTCCCACTTAATATTGTTATTTATAGGGATAAGTGGGATTCTATTCCTGTTGATGACTACCTGTCGAATAAATCCACGTTTTTTTCAGCATTCTGAACATGGACTCTGACAGTTCAGAGTAATCCTATTGGATAAACCAACCGTATTCCTTATCTCCCCTTAATGCTTTACTGATACCCTCACTAATAGAGGTGGCATTGCTTGCCCTATCAAGGAATTGGTCTATATAACTCATTTTATTGGCTTGCGTTAGTAAGTTATATACATTCCACATACTGATTTGTTTAGTCGGCTGCTCCTGATCCACACCAAAGTCCTTATCCTGATAGTATGCTTTGGCAACAAGGTTCATCTGTGTATCTGTCATAAGCAATTCAGGAAGGTGTTTCTTTTGCTTCTGTGGCAATACCTGATACAATCTTCCTTTGCCTAAAAATTGGGCAAACTGATGTTCATCCATAAATGTGTTGGTCAGCCTTTTCATGGAATCGATCTGCCTGCTTATGGGGAATCTCCTGAACAATTTTTCAGCTTCAAGGAACAAACCGTTGCTGCCCAAGGCCCGAATTTCTGATTTATATCCGTCTGTCATGATACAGAGGTTACAGCATACCAGATTCTTGAACCCGATAAATACTTTAAATTTCTCGTAGGTCTTCCTGTTGTACAGGTTTTCATGATTATAGGCCCTTACACCCCCTATTGTCAGGTTTAGCTTATTGCCATTGACTTCATTATAAATAGTCGGTATATCAAAGCAAAAAGCCATTCTTTCATAATAAATGGTCTTGTCTGAGTCCAACAATTGATCCACCGGTTTATGTGTGGCTTCCGGAGTTCTGCCCTTGATGATATGAGAAACCCTGACCTCAGGCTTTGATATGGTTTCCTGCCGATATACACTTTGTGCTGCATCATATACAGTGCTGATGAAATCCTGATGGCTTAATGTTATCTCATTATCCTTGGAGAATACAGGAACGACACAATCCCTGGTTAGATGTGAGAGGGTTACTCTTTTGGTGTTTGACTCAATGAAGTTCTTGCCCAGATCCTGTATATCTTCATTTTTATCCTTGAAAGGGACTTTTGAAATAGTATTTCCGATGATTTCAAAGGGTACATCATAAACAGGAAAATTCTGATGGGTGTGATCTGTCTTGGGAATGATAAACTGCGAATTAGCTGGCTGCAATTGTGTTGTGTTCATAATTTATTGTTTTTAAGGTTGTTTGACTTTCTGGAACCGCTTGAAGCAAGGACTGACGTTTGGCTATAAAGACAGATTTGTTGTCCTGACATTCTGTAGGGTATTGCCTATACAAAGACATCAGCTCGTCAAGGCTTTCACATTGCACGATCTTATCGGCAATAACCACTTCTTCCTCCCCATTTTGGCACCATTCCAAAATGGTTTGTCCTGTTTGTGCTGTAATGGTAAAATCAGGCTTCCCCATAAATAGGCTTGTCCTGTCCTTACTGGCTATAGCATTATGTTTCATATCCAGGTCAAGTACCAATGTGAATTCATAATCCACGTTATCCCGTTGTATGGCTTTGAGTCCTACTTTCTCAGGTACCATCTTCCCGTTTTTTTCATTCAGCACATAATCCTGCTTGGTACGCATGGTAGCTATGATATGGCTCTTGCTTTGCAGGATCTTCTGCATAAATGCATTCTGACGTGGTGTTATCTTACCCCAGTTGGCAAAACTGTTTCCCTGTAATCCTGCATGGAATTCTAGCAAATAATCCCAACACTGTGATATGGAATCAATGACTATTACTTCCATTCCTGCTTTTTCACACAATTCAATAGCTTGCACATAGCGTTCAGGAGTAAACGGCTCGTGAAGTTGTAATACATTGTACGGCCCCAAATGGGCATATAAATCTGCACTGCCGTTTTCAGTGTCTACAACGGCAATTTTTGACCAACTGGTGGCCATCCCTGCAGCTAGCAACAATGCACTCATGGTTTTACCACTGCCTGCAGGTCCCTGAATAGCCAATTTTATCTTGGCTTGTCTTCTTTCTGATTGTCTGATTTTCATAATTGTAATGCTTTAGATAAAAAAAAGACAGGCGATAAGCTACCACCTGTCTTCACATAATAGTTTTTGATGCTCACAGCACCGCTAATGTCCTTGAGGGATTTTCACCTTTTTGATGCAACAGATAAAACAGATCCCCTGTGACTGGGGAACACACCTCTGAAATGACAGGTAAAGATATCTGTCCTGTTTCGGCTTTTTTACTGCATGCCCCTGTATGTTCGCCATAAACAAAGAAGCATTTTCCGGTGGTGTCATTGATCCTGATTTCCACCCTTTCCACCTTTTCTTTCTCCTTGAAGTCATCTATACTCCAGGTCTGAAGAAATTTTAATTTGTTGATTTCCATTTTTTTATTGTTTTTAATTGGTTATGGGAGGGAATACCCACTCCCAAAGGTGGGGGGAGGTCTTGAAGGGTTTAATTACCGCTCTTGGAAATTAACTCCAAAGAAAAAAATCAAAAAATTTTTGGGAAAGAGAGGGGGAGATGCAAGAATTGTTAAATATTATTATTGGAGTTCCTTGATGCTCCTTTCAAAAAAAAAGATCATTTGGCCTTTGGCTATTAGTTTATGTTCATCTGGAAGGAGGAAAAACTAACATATAATCATAATTCAAGAATATACTGTACTGGAGTATCTTGAGGCATCCTTTTCAATGGGTCACAGTCAAAGCCCAATGGATCGTAGGATCTAATCATAAAGTAACGCCCATGTTCTGCGTCTTTCAACCTATTATCATCCTTATCACCAAGGTTACAGAACAATCGTAATTTCTTTGTTGCATCACTTTGGCTCGTTATTTCATAGTCAAATAGAGACTTGAGAATCCCGGATATCTTATCTTTACATTGAATAACTGGGATTTTCTGCCCTGTGGGGAATTTCTGTTTAATCTCTTTTTTTAAGATATGAGCATCATCAAGAGCCCAGAATCTTGCAGATTTTTTAAATCTATTGATACTTCTAATGTCCTTCTCCTTAGGTAACACCTTTACCAAATTTTCAAAAAGCACATATTCTTGGAATTCTAAAAAAAGCTTTAAGTATTCTTCGTAAGGATTATGATTATCTAGCAGCTCTTGAACATATTCTCGTCTTTGGTCTATTGTCCCTAATTGTCTTAACTCATCAACTATTAAATCTATCGCTTCTGCCTGGTTCTGATTTATTTCTTTTATTGCTTTTGCTCTAGCCTGAACTGCTTCAAGCTGAAACCCCTTACACTTTGCTTCTATTACTTCTATTTTGTGACCGTGTCTACTAAGTTGATTTTGTAAAATCTGAGGTGATGTATATAGTTTGTGCTTGATCTCCTTTAAAATTAAAAAAGCATCTATGTTCAGATAGGATCTGGCTAGTTTTCCATCGATATCTTCTCTGAGCAATTCAGAAGAGGTGTCGTCATTGTAGTAAAATTTGGATCTTTTTACTATAGAATCGATGTCGTATCCCCAGTCTTTAAAATACTCATCGATAGCAGGGTTATTACCTATTATTAGACATTCTGTTAACTCAAAAATCGTGTGAAGCATATCAGCCTTATCGTAATAATCATGATAGGTGAAGGTCTTATAAATCAATGTTTCAGATAGCAACCCACCTTCATGTCTACATCTACCGGCAATCTGCGTGAATTTATCTATCGACAAAACACTATACAGATGAGAGACATCCGATACTGAAATCAGATGGTATTGATCTAAGATGTCTATCCCGACAAAATACGTACATGTTATAAAATTGATCCTATTCTGTAATCTGTCCTCTGAAAATTCAGCGTAATATTCTCCAGGTTTATCAATACTTTTTTCACTGCAATACACAGCACATTGTAGACTTAAGGGGTTATCCAAAAGATTTATAGTGCTCATAATATTGGTAATAGAATTATAAGCTATCAGAATTTTGTCCTCTGGATATTTTACACATAGATCCTTAATGTATTGAGCCAATTCGGCACATATATTTAGGGTAGGAATCAAGTTTATATTTCTGACAGGTGGTTCAATAAAAATCAATTCAAAAAATGGTTCCTCATTGATCTGTGGGTTGCTGAATTCACTGACTGTGGCAGATAGCATGCATCTCTTGTACCACGGAAAGGTAAAATAGTAATCGATCACCTTTTCCATATTGGGTCTGTAAGTATTATCATATTGATAAGAGTCGATCTCATCAACCAATAAGAAGAACTCTTCGCGCTTTCTTCCTAGATTCTCGATACCTTTTATCAAATTCCCCAGACTGTCAGAAACAACGACAAATTTTTTGTACTGAATTTCCTTATCATAAAGATATTTCCCAAGATTATTGGGATTTCTTGTAAAACCCTCAAATGGACTTCCAACATAGTAACATTTATACTTCTCTGTGCCTTCTATAAATCCAGTGGATTTAACCTTCGATACAGCAAGAGCCTTGGTAGGCACTACAATAATGCTATTTCGCTCTGCTCTTAGTTCAAGGGTGGTTGCTCCAATTCCTGTACGATTTTTCTTTATTACACCCCATGGCGTGGTTTCAAAAATGTCACTAAGTTTATAGTCCCTCTTATTAACATAAAAACGTGCAATTTTAATCTTTCTGTCTTGAAAGGAGGCAGCAGAATTATCCCATTCAAAATTTTTTAATTCGAGATTGTCTGCTTTAACCCTTGCTCCCTGAACATATCTTACGACCCCACGCATACCTCCATCATAATCATATCCTTCTCCTATTAGGAAATGATTGGGACCATCAACTATTGATTGTGAGGGATCAATATTATCTTCAGGCTTTATATAATTTTCAGGCTTTAATTCAAAATCATTTCCGTTTGGCATAATATCTATTATTAGGGTAATGTGGGCACATCTTCCTTGGATCAAGAACAAATATAACCTTCGGTAGCTAATTATCCCAACAAAGATTGGCCTTTATAACAAATTTCCGATTGCTTCATCTATCTGGCTGTTCTCAAAACTGTCCAAATATATCTGAGTGGTAGCAATATCAGAATGTCCCAATGCTTCACTGATCAATGCCACATTCACACCAGAGCGTTTTAAAACGGTTGCAAAGCTGTGCCTTGCCACATAGGTTGTTAGAGGTATGGCAAACTGCAGAATAGTTCCCATTTGACTTAAAATCTGATTCACCCATTTTGTGACCCTCTTGATCCTATCTCTTTGCTGTTCCATTGTCACATGTTTCTGTTTATTCAGAATTGGAAACACATAATCATCAGGTTGCGGATTCTCTCGGGAATAACTGTCAATAATCCTCCCGGCTAAACCTGGCAATGAGAATGACAATATTTTGCCTGTTTTTTGCCTTTTGTAAGCTATTCTGGCCTTGGCTATGTTCTTGTTCTTTAAATGGGCAATATCGGTAATATTCATCCCACAACAGAGATAGCTGAAGACAAATATATCCTTGCTTAATTGGCGTAGAAAGTGTGTGTGACCTTTCATCTGTGATACATCAAACTCAATAACCTTTAGTATCTCGGCTTTGGATAATGCCCTCTTGGCAGTTTGTTCCTTCAGCCTGCTTACCTTATACTTGTCAAAGGGATAAGAGCTTCTATTGACCAAATTCTCCTCAATGGCGAGGTTGTATAATACCCTTAAGGATCTCATACGTATACCCATTGTGTTGGCTGAATTCTCCTGTTTTCGCATCCACAACTCATAGTCTTTGAGCCAGGTAATGTCCATGTCAGCAAAGTAAAAATCCAGTGATTTGCAAAATTTCAATACAGAAGCTTTTAATTCCAAAAAAGATCGGGCATACCCAAGACGTTTCTCTGCTATCAGTTTGTTAACATGGCGTTCCAAGAAAGCTCCGACTGTACATTTTAAAACAGGATTCTCTACCTTCTTCACCAGGGTTTCAAGGGTATATTCCTGCCTTTCCATTTTATAAATTTCTACCTGTTCCCGATACTTTTGTACGATGGTTTCTATCCTGTAATTTATTGATTCTTTTTCAGGACAGTGTCTTCTTGGCTTATTTCTTTTAAAGTCCCAATAATCAGTGTTTAAGGAGATTTGAAGGCTTACATATTTCCGTTTTCCTTCCTTGGTTAAACGTAGCATCAACGGTGATTCTCCGTTTGACAGGGTTTTTGAACGGTAGCATACAACATCTATGTTCGTATTCATCAGTTAGTTAAGTGTTGTGTACCGGTTTACATATTGGTTTACATAACACCATGTTTTG
>DAOSIN010000093.1:0-2733 GCA_035366675.1 Salinivirgaceae bacterium
AACAGGCAATGGCTATAGACAAAGGCAAAATAGTTGCAGTTGGAACCATTGATGAAATCAACTCTAAATATGAATCAAAAGAGTTTTTAATTTTTGGAGACAAATATATTTTTCCGGGATTTATTGATCCCCATTGCCATTTTCTTGGTTATGGTCAGACACTGCAAAATCCATGGTTGGGCGACGCAGATAATTGGGAAGAGGTTGTGGATAGAGTAGTGAATCACCAAAAAGAAAACCCTTCGCAGTGGGTTATAGGACGTGGTTGGAATCACGCAGAATGGAAAGATAAAAAGTTTCCCACTAAAGAACTTTTAGATAAACATTTTTCAGACAAACCTGTTTTTTTAACAAGAATTGATGGTCACTGTGCTATCGCCAACAGTATTGCCTTAGAAATGGCAAAAATCGATTCTAAAACCAAAATTAATGGCGGAGTAATAGAGGTTGTTAACAACCAACCCACTGGATTACTGATTGATAATGCAATGGAGTACGTAAGAGCCATAATACCAGAATACTCCATACAAGAAAAAGTACAACAATTATTAACGGCACAGAAAAACTGTTTTGCAGTTGGTTTAACCTCAATTACCGATGCAGGATTATCTTATGAAGATATCATGCTGTACGATTCATTACTAAGTAGCGGCGAGCTTAAAATGTTTATTAATGCAATGATTGAAGCTTCGGAAGAAAGTATAAATAAAACATTGGCTAAACAAAATAATTTTAGCGAAAAACTATCAGTCCACAGTATAAAAATGTATGCAGATGGTGCCCTTGGCTCACGAGGCGCGTTGCTGTTTGAACCCTATTCAGATGACCCAAGCACATCAGGATTGCAAGTAAACCCCAAAGAGTATTACACTCAAATGTGCAGTATTGCATTCAATAACAATCTTCAAGTTTGCACTCACTGTATTGGAGATAAGGCAGTTAGCATGATGATAGACATCTATTCAAATTTTTTAACTCCTGGAAACGATTTACGTTGGCGAATAGAGCACTCGCAAGTAGTTCAGGAAAAAGATTTTGACCGTTATGGAAAATTTAATATAATACCGTCAGTACAAACAACTCACGCAACGTCTGATATGAGCTGGGCAGAACAAAGACTTAGCGATAGAGTTAAAAATGCATATGCTTATAAACGACTGCTCGAACAAAACAATTGGATTCCTAATGGTAGTGATTTTCCGATTGAAGATATAAATCCTATTTATGGTTTTTATGCAGGAGTATTCAGAAAAAACACAAAAACTCAACAAAACGAAAGATTCCAAATTGAAGATGCTTTATCACGCGAGCAAGCTTTACGTGCAATGACAATTTGGGCAGCTAAAGCCGATTTTAAAGAAACCATTCGAGGCAGTTTAGAGACAGGAAAAGTTGCCGATTTTATTGTATTAGACACAGATTTAATGGAAGCCGATGAGAGCCAGATTATTAATTCTAAGGTTTTAAAAACCTTTGTTGATGGTATTAAGGTGTTTGAACTACAGTAATTTAACAAAGCTCTAAAACAGTAATTTATGAGTTTAGATATTTATAAAAAAAGATATATTGTAAAGTACGAAGATATTAACGCAAATGCTCGGTTTAAGGAGACAACTATTGGATTGATTGCGCAGCAAGTTTCAGCAGAACACGCTCAGTTGTTAAATCAAGGATATAATGAATTGCAGCAGATAAACAAAGCATGGATGATGTCGCGCGTTGTTTTTGAAATTTATCATTCACCAAAACCAAATGACGAAATTTTAATCGAGACATGGATTGAGAAAACAGATCGTATTCACTCATACCGTAATTGTCACTTTTATGATAAAGAGAACAAAATTTTTGCTGCGGCTCAAACTGCATGGATGGTAGTTGATACCGTTAAGAAAGATATTGACGATGTTAGAAACTATGTGACTAATTTTCCACATATTCCCAATATATGTATGATAAAACATTCACCGGATAGAATAAAGCCTTTTACAGAAAAGCCACAACATGTATATACAAAGCATGTTGACTTCTCATCGCTCGACTTGTTAGGACACGTTAATAATATGAAATATGTAGAGTGGTTTATTGATGGAATGCCTAATAATCTTCAATTTGAGAAACAGATTGAGATGCTTTCTATAAATTATATTTATGAAGTTTTTTATAATGATGTCTTGAAATATGAATATATTTGTAATCAGGAACAGGATTCAACTATCGTTAGTTGCAATGTAAGTTCTGAAAAATCAGATAGGTGTGTAGTTGCTATAAATTCACAATTAAAAGCTATATAAACAAATGTTAGTCAGAGTATTATTATTTGTATCAATTGGACTACAATTTCTTGCTGCACTGCTTGCAATAAGCATGTTTCGTCGCACAAAATATAATATTTCGTGGATACTTTTTACCATTGCTTTTATTATTATGGCTCTCATGCTACTGTTTGATGCTGTGGCACACGAAAAATTATGGTCGCCCATTGAAATCAATCTGTTAAACAAGTGGTTGGGTATTATTACTGCAATACTTTTGCTTGCAGGAGTTATATTTATTCGTAAGATTTTTGATTTTTTAGACAGAATAGAACGTTTAAGAAAAGAGAACGAGTCGAGAGTTCTGAACGCAATTATTAGAACAGAAGAGAAAGAGCGCAAACAGTTTGCAAAAGATATGCACGATGGATTGGGTCCGCTACTGTCGTCGATAAAGATGTCGCTATCCAGTATTAATGAC
>DAOSIN010000093.1:2743-6846 GCA_035366675.1 Salinivirgaceae bacterium
CGCCACAAGACAAACGTATTTTCGAAAATTCAAAATTGATGATAGATGAGTCGATTCGCTCATTAAAAGAGATTAGCAACCACCTTAGCCCCCATATTTTAACCAATTTTGGGTTGGTTAGAGCCTTACAAAACTACGCAGGAAAATTAAACTCTTTGCACTCAATCAAAATAGATATTAAAAGTACAATAGGCGGATATCGTTACAACTATAATATAGAAGTTGTTATTTATAGAGTGATTACCGAGCTGATTACCAACACGTTAAAACATGCAGGAGCATCGCAGATTACAATCTCCATTTATAACGAGGAACAGGCACTAATAGTTGAGTATCAAGACAATGGTAAAGGATTTGATCCAGACGAAACGCTAAACAAACTACAAGGTGGTATGGGATACGATAACATTAACACCCGACTAAAATCAATAATGGCTCAAATGGAGCTAAAAAGTGACTACGGCGAGGGCGTTTATGTAAAAATCGTTGTACCAATGTATTAGTTAAAAGTTGATTTTTTTCTTTTACCTTGTCCCTTGTCCCATGCACCTTGCAATTCAACAAAAAACACAGGTACTGACATTTGTCTTTATTTATTATGATTTTTATCATTGTATAAATACGAATTGTTAATCAAAATTGTAAAAAAAAGAATAGTTATGTTTAAAATTGAGAAACACCCTATTTTGACAGTTCCGTCGGGAGATACTGTCACCTTTAAATTTAACGGAGAAGATATTGTTGGAGAACGAGGTTTAACAATCGCTGCAGCACTACATCAGGCGGGTTATCCTGTTCATAGTTACAGTTTAACAGATAGAAACAGGTCTCTTGAGTGTGGTATTGGTAAATGCGGTGCTTGCGAAATGCTTGTTGACGGAAATGTTAGACGTATTTGTATAACCAAAGTAGATAACGTTAAAGAGGTTTCCGTAATCCCGAAAGATTATAGTCCTAAGGTTAATAAGGTCGATTTAGATAAACAAACTAAAATATATAAAACTACAGTAGCTATTATTGGAGCTGGTCCTGCTGGATTGGCAACACGCGAAATACTCAACAGCAACAATGTCGATAATATTGTTATTGATAATAACGACCGTATTGGAGGTCAATTTACAATGCAAACACATCAGTTTTTCTTTTTCGAAAGTGAGAAGAAATTCGGTGGTATGCGTGGTTTTGATATAGCAGAAACATTAGCAGGTGACGATCGTTCGGGAATTATTTTAAATACAACAATTTGGGATATCTTAGAGGGTAAACGCTTGGCAGCCAAGAATATAGTAACAGACGAAATCTTTTACATCGATGCCGACCATTTAGTAATTGCAACGGGAGCCGTACCGTTTATGCCAGCTTTCGAAAATGACGACCTCCCGGGTGTATATACCGCTGCAGTTGTGCAAAAAATGATGAATAATGAGTTCACACTGTTGGGTAAAAATATTCTAACTGTAGGAGCCGGAAATATTGGTTATTTAACAAGCTATCAGGCTATACAGGCGGGAGCAAAAGTAAAAGCTATTATTGAAGCAATGCCACACGAAGGGGGATTCCCTGTACAAGCTAATAGGGTTCGTCGTCTAGGTATTCCAATTTACACTTCACATGTTTTGCTTAAAGCTATTCCAAACACCGATCATACAGGTGTTGTTGGTGCGGTAATAGCTGAAGCTAAAGATTTTAAACCAGTTCCGGGAACAGAAAAAATTATTGATGGTGTTGACCTGATAAATATTTGTACAGGATTAGTTCCTGATAACCAACTATTGATTAAAGGAAAAGAGATTTTTGGACGATATGTTTACGGTGTAGGTGATGCTGTAAGAATAGGTGAGGGGACAAGTGCTGTTTTACGTGGTAAACAAGCAGCATTCGAGATTCTCGAAGATTTAGGAAAACGATATAATTATAACGATTTTTTGAGAATAAGCAAAGAGTATATCGATTCTCAACAACATCCGACAAGGATAATAGAAAAACCTTATATGCCTTCTCCTGAACGAATGAAAAAACCATTCGTTATGATAGATTGTCTATATGGATTTGCTTGTAACCCTTGTGCATTTGCTTGTCCACACGGTGCAATTACAAAAACATCGTCGAGCACTGTACCACAAATTGATTATAACAAGTGTATTGGTTGTATGATTTGTGTTACAATGTGTCCGGGTCTGGCTATTTTTGGATACAATGTAGAGAAACAGCAACTATTTTTGCCTGTTGAGTACGAAGTTGCAGAGGGTGCCGAGGTCTTTATAGTAAACAATAATGGCGAAAAACTTGGCGAAGGAGTAGTTGAAAAGGTAATGGTTAAACCAAATAAAACTAATTTAGCCAGAGTAAAAGTTACTTCGGGATTGACAGGGCATTTAACTGAGGCTCGTGGTTTTATTATAAAAGAGAACTATCCAAAGCCAATAATTTTTTCTCCGTATAAAGATACAGCTGAATCTGAAAAGCTTATATGTCATTGCGAAGATGTTTCGTTAGATGAGATATTAAAAATCATAGGCGATCGAAAATTTATATCAATAGACGAGATAAAGCACATCACGCGTTTGGGCATGGGAGCTTGTCGAGGAAAACGATGTATAAAACGATTAAAAACGGCGTTGGCAGAGAAAGGCATACAGATAGTTGGCGAAGCAACACCACGCGGTCCGATGTCAAATCAACTTTCAATGGGAGAAATCTATCCAAAGAGCGTTAAAGAGCAAATAATTGTTGATTTTAAAGGAAAGGCACCACGTAGAGTTAAAACACAGGTTTTGATTGCAGGTGGAGGAATGGCAGGAAGTTCTCTATTCCGTTATGCTGCAGAGGCAGGAATGAAACCAGTACTTATTAACTATGGACGCGGTTCATCGTGGCGAAATATTGCAGGTGGCAGACCAGCATTTAGTGTTCCTGAGCTTGCTGATATTGCAGTAAATAATCTAGCGATTTTCAAAGAGTTACAGAAAATTAGCAATATAAATTTTCATCAGACTAACTATATCTCTTTTGCGCATGACCAAGCTACTTATGAAGCTTTAGATAAATCGCGAGAATGGAGTAATGCGTATATGATAACTCCCGCTCAATTCCAAAAAGAGATTAGTGAATCATTTAACCCAAATGGAACTAAGTATTTAGGTGCATTAGTTACAAAAGATTGTTGGCAGGCAACACCGGGTTTAACAATCGATTTAATTCGTAACTTAGGAATTAAGGACGGTGGAGAAATACTTGAAGATTGCAAGCTTATTAGAGTTGAAAAAGTTGGAAATAAGTATGTTTCATTGGTTAAAGATCATAATCAAGAGTATATTGAATATGAGTCTGAACTATTTGTCAATGCATTAGGTTACGAAGCTGATAAATTTGCTCGACAGTTAGGTTATGAAACAGGACTATATCCTGTTAAGCACCAAGCGTTTATCACACGTAGATTGCCTATGTTGGGGGTAAACGGAAAATCGTTGGATATGTTGATTGATCGCAGGCATTATAAAGGATTTACCGCAGTTTATGGTCAGCAACTTGCCGAAACAGGTCAGATAATTGGTTGTGCATCGCCGGCAAATGACCCAATGCATGCAAACCAACCATTGACCATCAATGACAAGGATTTTTTGAATATTGTTTCTGAAGTCTTTTGTGATTGGATTCCACAGCTGACATCTGTAGGAATGCAAGCAGTCTGGGCGGGTTATTATGTAGAACCAAGAATGATTGTTGATCCGGCAAAAGGACTTATGGTCGGATTACTTGGGCATGGGTTTATGCTTTCTATGTATTTGGCAAAAATGTATATTCAAGCAATTACAGGTCAAAAAACATCCGAATATTTTCAAAAATTGTCACTTGAAGGTGAAGGTATAAAAGAGGGTGTGTTTAAATAGGTTAAAAGTGGAGACGGAGTATGCTCCGTCTCTACAATATATTCGACACTTCGATGCTGTTCAGTGTACCGCCTTCTAATTTCTAACTTTATTTGGTCTTTTTCATTTCGCAAAATTATTATAACTTTGGAGTCAATTATTGGATTTAAAATGACTTTTGAACCAAAACCAGTTGACAATCTTTTAATAGTCATTGCTCCACATTTATAATTT
>DAOSIN010000094.1:0-6837 GCA_035366675.1 Salinivirgaceae bacterium
ACTAACTAAAATAATAAGTAAAATTCACTTTGCAAAACTAATGGCTTATCGAAGCCACCACAAAGGAATCCATGGCGGTCACTTCGACAGGCTCAGTGACCGTGACACGTCGGCTGAGTTTATCGAAGCCACTACAAAGGAATCCATGATGGTCACTTCGACAAGCTCAGTGACCGCAGGGGCTGTACAGTGCCAGAAGTATAAAAACAAAAAAGCGGAGCAAAAATACCCCGCCTTTTATACTTTCTGTTACTGCCGATTATTCCGGAGAAATTGCTTCAACGGGGCAAACTTCTGCACATGAACCACATTCTGTACATGTGTCTGGATCGATTTTATAGATATCGCCTTCAGAAATTGCGTCAACCGGACATTCTGAAATACATGAACCGCATGCTATGCAGTCTTCTGAAATTTTATAAGCCATCTCTTTTATTTTTATTTGTTAAGGTTATCGCAAAAGTAGTGTCCTTTATTTAATTTACGAAATAAAACCGCAAAAATAAAACCAATTTTTGTCTATTCAGATAGAGTTTAAATAAGTAATAAATAGTCCTCGGTTAAATCCGTCTCCCCAACGTTCCTCCATTTAATAATGACAAGACTACTATGTCTTTCCGTTACTTTTGTATTTCAAATGCGCTATCACGACCCTAATATCGCCATATTCAACCCTGTTGCCTAAAGCCTGCTTGATTTCGCCAATACCCTCAAAGACATTATTAGAAATAAAATCGGATATAAGTTTAATTTTATCGTCAGAAATCAGTTTGTTGGCAGGTATTTCGCCAGTTTCGACGTATGAAATTAGGTGTCCCAAAATTGTTGAGACAACAAGACCTCTGTTAGTCGCAATCTCCTCGACACTTAGCCCTTGCTTGAACATATCGTAACTAATCTGTTTCGTGCTGATTTTCTTCTCCTTAGGTTCAAACTCAATCTTTTCGGTTATCTCGTATGTAGGTTTCAAATCGTTGTTAGCGCAGTATTCTTCAACAATTGATATTATGTCGATACCAAATTTTTCGGCTTTCACTTTACCTATTCCATGAATTTTCCTAAGCGCAGAAATAGTTACGGGTAAATAGTTGGAAATGAGAATAATAGTTTTGTTTGGCAATATTGCATAAAGAGGCACATTAAGATTGTCGGCTGCAATTTCGCGCCATTGTCTTAGCTGTTCGTACAGTTCTGGATTTTCCGATTCCTCGTTTTCCCTGACCTTTATTTGACCGACACGCATATTTTTCTTTCGTCTATCGCTCGGCGACTCAATGGCGGATTTTGCTTTTGCCTGCATAAACAGCTTAACATCAAATCCCGATGCGCAAGACAACATGCTATCATTCTTTATTTGCAAATCCCATTCAATTTTCGTTTTAACATCGGTAAGCATTTTGCTCACTTGTTTGTTGTCGCTCGAAATATCAATGGTTTCAATATACTGTATGAGTTCGCTCTCCAATTTTGGCTGAAAATATCCAACAGCTTTTTTTATCCGCCCTTGTACTAATTCCGACTCCTCGATTAGCGATGTAAGTTTTTGTGCGTGACGTAAAATCTCATTATTAAATTTTTCTCCTACATCATAAAAGTCTTTGTTTAAGGCACTTATAAAATCCTCCGTTTTTTGTGGCAACGTAGAGTTAAGGATAGTGTGATTGTTTTGAATCGTTTTTCGCAGATGATATGCATCTTTTCTAATACTACTAAAATCGAAAAGGTCATGCAGCAACTCCACTTGAAACTCTAATTGCGCCTGTCTAAGTTGTTTGCTGTCAGGCTGATTGCGCGAAACCTCATTGTTAAAACTTATAATGCTCGAGTCGCTTTTAATTCCGTAAGTGTTGATAAGCGAGCTTAAAATCACCCCTTCTAACGACGTGCAACGGCTAAGCGCAACATACACCTGACCGTGTGCAAAAGCTGCTTCAGCATCAATAATTACTTTGTCGAACGTCAGCCCTTGGCTTTTGTGAATGGTGATAGCCCATGCAAGTTTCAAAGGTATCTGTTTGAAAGTTCCAATTACTTGTTCTGTAATCTCTTTAGTTTCTTGGTCTATAGAGTAACGATTATTCTCCCAAGTAAGCTCAGTTACAGCCAAAACTTCCTCTTGACCTTGACACTTAACGAAAACAACATCGTCATCAATATCAACCACTTCGCCTATTTTGCCGTTGTAGAACAGTTTTTCGGGCGAGGGGTCGTTTTTAACGAACATCACCTGTGCACCAACTTTCAAAATAAGGTTATATTCCGTGGGGTAAGATGATTCAGGAAAATCGCCAGAAACTTCAGCGGTAAATATTTCCGTTTTTTCGTTTAGTTTTTTAAGTTGTTTGTCGTTAATAATTTTTGCTTGGTTGTTATGGGTTGTAAGTGTAATATATCCTTTGTCGTAGTTATCAAGTATTTTGGGTTGATAGCGCGCATTTAATTGCTCTATATTGCTTGTATTCAGTCTGTTATCGCGCACATTATTGAGTAAATTGATAAAATTTTGATCTGATTGTCTGTAAACTTCTGTCAGCTCTATGCTAACAAAATCTGTTTGACGTAAAGCATTGCTTCCAAAAAAATATGTTGATTGATAGTATTTTTCCAATATTTCACGCTCGTCTTCTCTCACTACAGGTGCAAGTTGCTGTAAATCACCAATTAAGAGAAGTTGAACACCTCCAAATGGTTTAGAGTTATGTCTGTATCGTCTTAAAACATCGTCTATTGCATCTAACAGGTCGGCTCTAACCATGCTTACCTCATCAATTATTAGTAGGTCGAGGCTTCTGATAATGTCAATCTTAACTTTTGCAACACGTTTTTGTGTTTTTTGCTCCTCTCCAGCTTGGTTTATATTGACATCTGGAAGAAAAAGTCCAGGTGCAATCTGGAAAAACGAATGTATCGTAACACCACCCGCATTAATTGCCGCAACGCCTGTCGGAGCAACTATAATATTTCTTTTTGTTGTGGTTTTTGTGATATTTTGTAGAAAGGTTGTTTTTCCTGTTCCTGCTTTTCCTGTCAAAAAGACGTTTCGTCCTGTGTATTGAACAAATTCGTATGCCAATTCTAATTGGCGATTTGTGGAGAAGTTCATGTGCTCTTAATTTTGCAACTAAGATACTAAATCATAACGAGACACAAAAAAATGATGCTGTTTTAACCTTTGGTACCAAAATTCTGTTCCTTGATGACATAGAGACGGAGCATGCTCCGTCTCTACAATGCCCTGACATTCAAATAAATATCAACTTTCAAGAATTTTTATCATCCGCCATCCACCATTCACTAACTACCATTCACTTTTGGCGCGGTTAGCTTTTTGCCACCCTTTTCAAATTGAATTTTCTAACAATAATGTAAAAAACCAACAATGTTATCAGAATTAACAAAATCTGACTTGTCAACTTGGCTGGATTATTTAAAGTTTCATTCTCAACAACTTGCCAAGGACTATCCCAGACTATATTCTGTGATGAAATCATTTCATCTAAATCGCTGAGATTATCAGCTACAATATATTTGTCTGAGGACGGGTATAGATAGAGATATTTAAGTGCCGAATTTTCCTTGAATTTAATTAGATAAGTATTCTCCAAAACCGACATCTTTACTACATTATCAATTATTGTTTCATAACTACTATTGTTTTTTTTGAGGATAGAGTATTTTGAAAAATGGTCGATTTTATTTAAGTAAAAGTTTTCAGTTAGTTTGTAGTAGTCCTGCTCGCATGTATCATAATATCTAACCACTCCATATGCTATAACAAGCAATGCCAATACGGAAAATAAAAGTATATTCAGTTTTGTTCGTTTCATAATCAAATCCTTATTTAAAAAAGTCAATCCTATATTCCATGTTCTAACGTAGAGATGGAGCATACTCCGCTTCTACGTTTTGGGACTGTTTCAAAAGTCTCATTTTACAAAAAAGTGGTAAGGTGGCTCAGAAGTGTCCAAATGCAAGGCACTGAGATTGAGGGCGAAAGAGCGTACATGAAGCGTTGCGCTGAGCAAAGTCGAAGTGTACGTGACTGAGCCCGTGCTTCGACAAGCTCAGTGCAACGCTTTTAACTCTATTTCTTCGTTTCGTTTGCAACCTCTTTTGCTGTTTCAGGATCAATTAAAATACGTCCGCAATATTCGCAGTCAATAATTTTTTTGTAGTTACGAATATCAACCATTCTTTGAGGGGGTATTGCATTGAAACAACCACCACATGACTCTCTGTCAAAGGTAACTACAGCTAAGCGGTTTTTTGCATTATTTTTAATTCTTGTATATGCGTTATACAGACGTTCATCGATAAGTTTTTTTACATTTTCTTTAGAAGCTAACAGGCGTTCTTCTTCAACTTTGGTTTCTGCAATTATTGAATCAAGTTCAGGTCGTTTGTGCTCTAAATCAACTTTTTTCTCATTATGAATAACCTCTGTTTTTTCGTATACTTCTTGATTTTGCTTGATTTTTCCAGCAAGTTCTCGTATATCTTTTTCACGATGTTCAATTTCATAATTTTGATATCTAATTTCTTTAGCAATAGACTCAAATTCACGATTATTGCGAACATTCATCTGTTGCTCTTCGTATTTTTTTATCAAGGTTTGAGCATTAACAATCTCATTCTTTTTATTAGATACCTCATTTTCAGCCTCTTTTATTTCATTTTTGATTTTACTTAGGCGTGTCTCAAGCCCTGCAATTTCATCTTCAAGATCTTGAACTTCAAGGGGGAGTTCGCCACGTAAAGTTTCAATTTTATTAATCTCGTTATCAATGCACTGAATTTTGTACAATGCTCTAAGTTTTTCATAAACTGTTTCAGCTAAAGGTGCTTGTTTACTTTTTTTTGCTGCCATATAGTTACAGATAATTAATTGGGTTCAAATTTGTTTTTGATTTGAGGACTGCAAAGTTAGGGAATTTTTTTGTAAGACAATCGTAAAAAACATTCATTGCTATTTTTTCGCTTCCAAAATGTCCAATGTCCGCTAAAAATAGTTTGCTTTCATAATCAATATAAGTATGATATTTAATATCGCCTGTAACAACTGCGTCGGCTCCCAACGACAAAGCAGTGTCAATAACTGATGAGCCACTACCTCCGATAACAGCAACTTTACTTATAGCTCTATTGTTGATACGACCACACAATACATTATTAAGCGATAATTTCTCTTTTAAATATTCAATTAATTGAGTTTCAGTCATCTGTTGTGGCAGCGTACCTATTCGACCAAGCCCGACACTTTGTAGCTCATTTTCAATAGGATAGATATCATATGCAACCTCCTCGTACGGGTGAGCACTAATCATATTATTAATAGCTTTTTGTAAATAGCGTCGCTCAACAACGGTTTCTATCCTTGTTTCAGGCTCAAAGTGTGTTTTTCCAATTTCTCCAACAAACGGATTTGTATTATCATTGCCTCGAAACGTTCCACTGCCATGAATATTAAAGCTACATGAATCGTAATTGCCGATGTTGCCAGCATTAGAGTTAAACAGAGCAGCACGAACTCTGTCGGCGTGTTCATGTGGAACAAAAGTTACAATTTTGAATAGGTGTGATTTCAGTGGTTGTAATACTTCTATGTTTGTTAGATTTAATGTTTTAGCCAAATAGTCATTCAAGCCACCAACGGCGTTATCTAAGTTTGTATGTGCACAATAAATGGCTATATCGTTCTTAATGAGTAATTTTAATATAGAAGCAGTTCTGTCGGTTTTTACGATTTTTTTTATACCACCAAAAATTAATGGATGATGAGCCACTATCAGATTTGCATTTTCGACAATTGCTTCATTAACAACTTCTAAAGTGCAATCAAGGCAAGTTATTACTTTAGATATTGGTTTATCTGTATCAATCAACAAACCCGAATTATCCCAACTCTCTTGATATTGTAACGGAAAGCACTGATTTAGAAAAGATACGATTTCTTGTAAATTTATCCCCATTTGTACTCTTACTTTTTCAAACACGTAAATATAGCAAAAATTGTCTATTTTTGTTTTAAAAAGATTATGTCAAAATCCTATTTTTGATAGCTTTTATGTTAAAAACAACTCAGAAAACAGCTGTCTTATGAGAATTTATCATGTACTTACAATTGTTCTTCTTTGTGTATTAATGACTTCACGTTCCGAAGGTAACAATAAAATATCTTATCGGATTAAAAACGTTTTAGCCAAACAACCCGAAATGCAAAATATATCGGTTTGGATATATTTTTCAGATAAAGGCGATGAAAACGAAATCGCAAACGCATACCGAAACATAAACCTGCCCCAAAACTCGATAAAAAGACGATTGAAAACATTTAACAGTCAAAAATCCCTAACAACTTGGTATGATATTCCTGTAAATGATAGTTATATTGCTAAAGTACAGCCATTTGTATTAAGTGTTCGTAAGAAATCAAAATGGCTAAATGCAGTATCAGCCGAAATATCTGTTGAGAGTCTGAGCAAAATAAGCAGGCTACCGTTTGTTAAGAAGATTGATTTATTGGCAAAGGGGAAAATCAAAAAAGAAAACTACAACAACGTAAGCAAAGCGCTATTACACCAATCAAGCACATCACAACGAGAGCACAATTATGGTCTATCATACACTCAAAATCAATTGATAAGAGTTCCAGAACTTCACGCTTTAGGTCTATCAGGTAATAATGTTATTGTTTGTATGATGGATGCAGGATACAACAACTTAGCACACAGCTCATTACAGCATATTATTCTGTTAGGAACGTGGGATTTTGTAAACAATGACGCAAATGTTGGCGATGAAGATGATTTTGGCACAGGAGTTCATGGCACTCTAACA
>DAOSIN010000095.1:0-6828 GCA_035366675.1 Salinivirgaceae bacterium
TTGAGGGTTTTAGTAACAGGCGCAACAGGATTTATAGGAAGCTATATTTGTCAAGAGTTTGATAATTATAGAGATGTTGAGCTTGTGGGTTGTGTTAGAGGTGATAAGAGGCTTAACAGTTTGTATGCCAAAATGATTAAGGTTGATTTTCTGACAGATGGGTTTGAAAACGTTATTGCTCAAGCTAAACCTGATGTAATAGTTCACGCAGCCGCGATATCACGAGTAGATTATTGTGAGGAAAATCGCCAAGAGACTTGGAAAATAAATGTTGAAGCCACCGAAAAAATTGCGCAAACTGCATCAAAAATCGGTGCTCGAATGGTTTTTCTTAGCTCTGACTTTGTTTTTAGTGGACAAAATCAATTCGAGACCGAAGAGTCTGCCACTAATCCCGTAAGCTTTTATGGAGAGACAAAAGTCACAGCCGAGCAAAAGGTCGTAGAAAATTGCGCTAATCATCTAATTATAAGACCTGTATTGGTTTACGGAATACCCTTACAACAAGGTGCTTACAATATTGTTACAATGATTACAAAGAACTTGAAAGAGGGTAAACCACTAAGAATTGTATCAGACCAATACCGAACCCCTGTATTTGTTTTGGATTTAGCGAAATTCATTGTTAAAATAGTTTTTTCTACTGAAACAGGAGTTTTCCACGCAGGAGGAGTCGATTTTGTTTCAGTTTACGAGTTTGCGGTAAAAATTGCAGAAACATTTGGTTTAGACAAGGGATTAATTACTCCTGTGAGTTCTGCGGAGTTATCCCAAGTCGGGACACGCCCGCCGATTACACGTTTTTCAAGTCAGAAAGCGCGGGATGTGTTTGGGTATAGTCCGCAAAGTGTTGATTCTGCGCTGAATTATATAAAAACGTCTGTAAAAATATAACTTAGAACCTAATTGGTTTAAAAAGAACAAATTTTTATGAACTATAGACAAATACTATATTATTTGTTGATGTTAGCAATAATTTTGCTTTCTTTTTTCCTCTATTCTTCAAGGTTTTACCCTCTGTTAAATTCTGATGACGCTTTAAATATTCTGGTGGCACACTATTATAAGTTGCCCAATGATTTTTATTGCTGGGGACAAGACCGGGGAGGCACATTAATTCCTTTAATAAGCCAGATATTTATCAAGTTATTTAATTGTTCAGCATTGATTGCTGTTTCATTGTCGAACTATCTTATTTTAATTTTAGGTTATATAGGTTTGTCAAGTCTCATAAAATCAAATTATTACAAAATTATTCTTGCTATAATATGGTTTTTACCCTTTCAGAGATTTATTGATATTGTTCGTTTCCCGATTGGAGTTGAATATAGTTTAATAGGATTTTCAATTTTCCTGATTTGTAAGCTTGAGGATAATGACAATTTAAAAAGCCTTAGAAAGCATATCTTATTAATCTTAATTGTTTTGCTATTTACCATATCAGTATGGGTTTCTGATTTAGCTATTGTCTCAATTACTCTATTATTATCTACACTTTTTTTGTTTAACTTCCTGAAAAACAGACAGTTTAAAATTAATAAAATTGTTTTGTTCTACACTTTTATAGGCGCAGCTTTTTGTTACATTTTTATAAAATTTGCTAAGTCGTTTGCTGTCATTAAAACAGAGAAGTACTTATCAATCAACGGTATAAGTGAAGTGAAGAGTGCGTTGCTACTTTTAAAAGAAGCGTTATGGAAAAATCTGACTTTTAGCACAAACGAAATTTTTGTAAGTATCTACACATACTTGGCTATTTTATTTATTTTCTTTTTCGTGTATTATGTTTTAAAGAAAAAACTGTTAACTCGTTTAATATCAAATAGATGGATAGTGTTTTTCTTAGCCGACTTTGTAGTAATTTTTACAGTTTTGCTCCTATCTTCTTGGGTCTTGGTAAATGGCATGGGTAGATGGTATTTTGTAGCGACTTATATCTCTTTATCCATGTCAATAGTTTTATCCTTGGACAGTATAGAGTTAAGTCATAAAATAAAATCGCTTCGGTGGGGTATTTTGTTGTTAGCCGTGATTGGTGCAATAAGTCCCATTTACACAATGAAGTTTGATAGACCAAAATCCTTAAAACCAATGGTTGATGTTGTTGGTGAGTTTAAACAGTTGGGTGAAATTGGGGTAATCGCGGAATTTTGGAACTCTTATATCATTTCATGTCCTGACCCTGAATTAATAAAAGCGACACCAAATGACCAGAGTGTTGTAAGAAATCAAGAAATCGTTGATATGGTATTTGAGAGGGAGAACATTTACGTAATTAAAGACATGTGGATGAAAACATTTCCCGATACCTTAGAAGAATTTGGATATGTTTTACTGAAAGCGGACGACCAGTTTAGTCTCGGTGGTTGTGATGTTTGTAAATATAAAAAGACAAAATTGCACAAATTATTCTCTTTAAAAAACCTCAAACACTCTGGCTCACAGACGGTTGTAGATAGTATAGACGGCGAACAAAAATTGTTTGTATCACCTAACTGTGATTCTTGCAAAGAAAGATTTATTGTATTTGGACCTTATATTCCGATAGGGATTGGTGAATTTACTGTAAGTTTCAATATTAAAGCTAACAACTTTAAAAATGCCAATCCTATTGCATTTTTAGATGTTGTAGCTGATTGGGGAACCACAGAGTTAGCCAAAACAGTGATTAACAAGGATTACTTCCCTATTGATGATTACACTCGTATTGAATTAGATTTTAAAACATCAAAAAGGTATAATAATATTGAATTTAGGATTTATTATTACGGTAATGCTGACTTGCATTTTGACCAGATTGTTTTGAAAGAAAGATGAAAAAAATATACTGGCAATTAAAAACTGCTTTTAAATTTGTAAACTTTTAACCCAATTGCAATATATGAAAGGTTCGTTATCAAATTTTAAGTCAATAATCGCACTATTTGCTTATGTGTTTTTTAGCACTTTAGTTGCCTCTTTGTTAATGGTGCTTGCTAAAAAGGTTTTTCCTGCTGGATTAGGCGTTGATAATCAGTGGTTAAACTATATTCAAGTTGCAATTCAAACTATAACTATTTTTGGGTTGCCTGTTTTGTTATTCCAGTCTTTTAACAAGAAGTTTAAGATAAGTATCTGTCCCCAAAAAGGATTTTTAAAAATATTTGCTCTTGGTTTTATTGCTTGGGTTTTATGCTATTTCCCTGTAAATGCTTTGTGGGAAATAAACAAAGCGGCACAGTTTCCGGAATTTATGTCGGGTATTGAACAGACGCTAAAGACTATTCAACGCCAGTCGGAGCAGTTTATCAACGAGTTTATGAAGTATCGAGGTGGTTCTCATCTCCTTATGCTTATTTTGCTTGTTGGGCTACTTCCTGCGATATTTGAGGAGCTGTTTTTTCGGGGTTTGTTGCAACAACTAATCTCTAAAATGTTCAAAAATATTTGGACACCAATAATCATCACCTCAATAATTTTTTCGATTTTTCACTTTGAGTTTTACTCTTTTCTGCCGAGAGTTTTGTTGGGGATTTTATTAGGTGTAGCATTTAGTGCAACTGGAAAATTGTGGCTACCAATGGTTTTACACTTTATAAATAATTTATCGAGTATATTATTTCGCCAACTTATCCCTGAACAACAATTTGAAGAATTGGCAAATGCCGTGTTTGGTGGTTATCAGTGGATTATCTCTATTGTTTCAGCGATATTGCTTTTTTACGTGTTAAGGATAATGCTTAAAGAACGCTCGTCTCATTAACCAAATCGTTACTGTTTTTTTCCTCCTCTTCGGCTTCTGCCTCAAGCTCGCCTTTTCTGTAAACGTAAACAACGCCGTAAGTCTTAGCCTTTTCGCGCATTTGCTTAGGTGGCAAATCTTCAAAAAAAGCTTCAACTTGGTTCCATATCTCCACAATTAACTCGTCGGCTTCTTTGCGCATTTCGGCAACCTTTAGAGTTGCTTTAGCATAGATATCTTGTAGGCTTTTTTGGTTTCTATGGGTTCGAATATAATCTTCATAACGCACTTTTACCAATGCAATTGTGGGGTTTGTTATTGGTGCTACTCCAGTAGCCAATCGTTCGGCTTCACCTTTAATTAATTTTTCACCCCATTCAATAATTTCTGCTTCCGTATTTAAGTCGGGGACTGTTTTTTGGTTGACCTTTAATCCAAAATACTTTCTTGTCTCGGGCTTCAGCTCTCCGCGTACTATGGCTAAATTCAAAACCTGAATAAAATGCGAAATGTAAAGTTTAGCACGTTTTTGAATATCAAGATAAGTTTTACTATTTTGTGTTTGTCGTCGAAAAGCTTCTCGCTGATGATCTACAGCTTGTTTGAACAAGGGTAAAAATGCACGTAATTTTAGCAGTAGCGATTGTGATATAGCTAAATCGGTGTGAAACAGAGTGCTTCCCATCTTTAATGCTGCGTTCAGAGCTCTTAATCGTGCAATGTCTGTGTTGGGTAGTCTGCGGTAAGGCATTTTTCAGGTATTTGGAATTAGTATGCGAATATACAACATTTTTTTAGAAAGTAATCATTCTTCGCCATTATAGTTGGTTAATAAGTAAGATGTTAGCGTTAACTAACCAATTTATTTGATTAATAGATGGAAGCAGAATTTATATTAAAATCACACTAATATCGCTGATTATTAGCAGCTTAAAAAATCGTTTTTATAAAATTACTACAACATTGTAATCATCCTAAAATAAAAAATGTTTTGCCAGAAAAACTGTAGAAATTGCGATTGAAAGAAGTGTAAAGGTTTTTACTGGAATATATTTCGATGGTTTTATATCTATATATTTGTTGGTAAGGTATATCATAGTAATTTTTTCAACAATATAAGCTACTAACGTGGCAAGGGCAACTCCAAGTATTCCCCAAATTATCCCCCACCAAATACTTAAAGCAACGTTAGTAATAATCTCAATAATTGAAACCCAAACAAGCAAATTGTTGCGCTTGAAACCCACAATAATTGTTTGAGGAAGTAGTAATCTGGGTATAACTAATAGCAAGTAAACGTCAAAAATAATGGCTGATTGTTTGAAAGCCTCATTAAAAACATTTGCAAAAAGCCAATCGCTAAAAATTAAAAATAGTATTGATATTGGGACAAGTAGTATCAAAAGCCTTCGGGTTTTGTTTTTCAGTTCGCTCAGTTCAACGTCAGAGTTGGTTGTTGAACTAAACATAGGTATCATAGCGTTACTTAAACCCAAAGCAAGTATTGAATTTAGCGGCAATTCGCGTGCGCCGTATCTGAATATGGCAAATGTTCGCTCGTCGAATAGTGAGTTTACGATAATGCCGTCGATATAAATACTCGATTCTGCAATAACTGCCGACAAGACAAGTGGCATCGAAAAAAACAGAAACTTTTTTATCCACTGTAAGTCAGCTTTAGGAACTCCATTGCGAAAAACAATAGCCGAGGTTGCAATAAACCGCAATAAGGCGAATAATACCGTTCCAAATATTACACCATCAATAGACTGAGTTGCATATGCGCCTGTTATACTGAATAGTAGGAAAAAAAGTGGTGTTATAAAGCCACTTAAATATAAAGGCAAAGTTTGTTTTCTTAAAACAAAAGTATATTCCAACAGCATTGAAGGAGTCCAAAAGAGGGAATAGACTACTGCGCCTGCTAGTATAACAACTCCTACATTGTCGAAAATATTAAAGAAATATTGCCCAGACGCAAACAACAATCCGAAAACTAAGGAGAGCGCGCCAAAAAGATAGAAAGCCTGTGCCAATTTGTTGTTAAGGCTTTGAAGGTTATCTGTATCAACAAAACCTAACAGTCCGCGAACTAAAGCGTTAACCCAAAAGAAGTTTATAAAACCCGCAATAAAAACAAACAACTCATATTGCCCTATCTCTTTTATATCTAAAGGGTTTTGCATCCACAAATGCGATTTTGCAAGCAGTATTGAGACTAGCAACGTGCCCGCAAAACGCCCCATTAGAAAAAACTGAAGGGAGAAGCTTCTATTTTTAGTTAATTTTTTTAACAATACTTTAAATTGTTGGTGCTTTAATAACCCTGCAAGATACAATGTTGTTTTCGATTTTTCTCATTCTTGACTAACGAAATTACATATTGGAACAAAGATGACACAAAGAAGGTAAAAGTAGAAAGTTAAAAGTTAAAAGTTAAAAGAATTTGCCAGTTGCACATCGAGTTTTGACTCCATTTACTTCTATTTCGCCCAGTGTGCCACCAACTTTTAACTTTATAAACTTTTAACTTGAAACTAATATTATTTTTTTGCAAAATAACAATAAAGGTTTTATATTTGCACCCACAAAAAATGGTGGATGTAGCTCAGCTGGTTAGAGCGGCGGATTGTGGTTCCGTAGGTCGTGGGTTCGAATCCCATCTTCCACCCAAAAGCAGCATTCTTTATTGATTGTTGCTTTTTTTATATCTGTAAGTTTCTTTAGTTTTGTACTAAAATTTAATATTCAAATAAATTTATACGCATATGTTTTCAGGAATAGTAGAAGCAATGGGGAAAGTTGTTTCCATTGAAAAAAAACAGGAAAATATTGATATCACAATCACATGTTCGTTTGTTAATGAATTGAAAGTTGACCAAAGTGTTTCACACAATGGTGTTTGTCTTACGGTTGTTCGTAAAACTGCCGATAGCTATACAGTAACGGCTATTAAAGAGACTTTGGACAAAAGTAGTTTGGGGCAGCTACAAGTGGGCTCACTTGTAAACTTGGAGCGTTCTGTGAGTGCAAATGGTCGTTTCGACGGTCATGTTGTTCAAGGTCATGTTGATCAAACTGCCGTATGCACAAAAGTTGAGGAGGCT
>DAOSIN010000096.1:0-6821 GCA_035366675.1 Salinivirgaceae bacterium
AACAAACGAACGGTAGTTGAAATGGTTGCCAAATCGAAACAGACAGCTATAATAAGCTCGCACGATACGGTTTGGCGCGAAAATCCTAACTTTATCTCAATTAAACTCAAATAATAGATGGGAGCATCAGATATTACATATATAGGAATGATTTGGGCACTGTTGTTGTTAGTTCCGGTTTTTTTAATAAACTATTTGTTTGATTTAAAGCAGTTTAAGCCTTATGTCGTAGCCGCTATACGAATGATTGCGCAACTTGCCTTTGTTGGAGTTTACTTGCACTATATTTTTGAATGGAACAAGCCTTGGGTCAATTTTTTGTATTTGGTTGTGATGATTTTTATTGCTGTTTATCAGTCAATTAAACAAACAAAGATACCATTTCGAAGGTTTATATTTCCTGTAATTTTAGCAACATTTGTCCCAACAGTTGCTGTTGTTCTATATTTCAATTACTTAATTGTAGGAATAAGCGACCTATTTGATGCAAAATACCTAATACCTATCGGTGGAATGATTTTAGGAAATTCAATGAAATCAAATATTATTGCACTTGAGCGGTTTTACGGAGAGTTATCGACCAATACGCGCGATTATTTGGTGCCAATATCTTTTGGAGCAGACAGAAACAGGGCAGTAAAACCTTTTGTGCGGAAAAGTATTTTGGCAGCCATGAGTCCTATTGTTGCTACAATGTTAACCATTGGATTAGTCTCACTTCCTGGCATGATGACCGGGCAGATTTTAGGCGGAAGTATGCCTGTAACTGCAATAAAATATCAAATAGCGATAATGTTGGCAATTTTTTGCTCAAACATTGTGGGTGTTGCAATGACACTTAAGCTAATTATCCCACGCTCGTTCGACTGTATGATATGCCGATTAAAGGGTTGGGAAATGGGAAGTTGTAGGCGGCTACATTCTTCAAAGTTTAATCGTGCAGTTCAATATGTACGCTATCAATTGTAAATGTTGTTTTGTTATTATTCCATAAATAAACTTTCAAGATTTCACCGTCTTTCATATCAGGGATAGGTCTCAGATAGATAACGTCGTTCCACTGATTTAGCTTTTCTATTTGTCTTTCAAGCTTATTTGCATGCCATTCGCCAGCAATTTCGCTTACTATTAATATTGAGTTGTAGTTTTCAGGTAGCAATTTAAAGGAAACTTTTAAGGTTCCCTCCTTAATTTTTTTATTTATCTGGGTTGTTTCAGTTATCGGTATAAATTCAATGGTTGAATCTGCTACAAATTGGCTTATAACTGAGGCTCTATTTGAGCTGTCAGGAATATTGATATTGTTACGAATTTCATGAAAATATGCTTTTTCCTGAGGGTATTTTGTATCATAGTATTCGTGGATAGTACTGTCTGTCTGTTTCTTTGAGAAACGGAAAATAATCAGAAATAACAGGAGTAAGAAAATTGCAGAGGGAATATATATGTAGTTTTTGCCTTGTTTGTGTTTTGTGAATAACCAGTAACCTAAAAGGAATAGAATACATGAGAAGAATAAGATATTGGAAATCACATAGAAAACAACTATTTTATTGTTTTTGTACTCATATTTTACTATATGATTTCCTTCGGGCAATAAAATTGTACGATAGTTGAAGTTTGAGGTATATATAGGTGTCTCATTATCATCTATATAGGCTTTCCAACCTTTGTAATTAGTTTGTAAAAGTGTTAGGTAGTTGTCGTGTTTTGTTTGGGTTTCAACTACTACTTTGTTAGGCGAGAACTCTTTTATCTTAATCTGGTCGGTGTTATCTGATTTAACTTTTATATCCCTCAGAACATCGTAATCTTCCGGGGATAGAAATAACTGTTTTGATGATTTTACGCTGATATCTTTATCATAGAACTGGGTTATCGGAAGTATAGTGTCAGAAAAATAAAATAGGTGATTATTTAATACAGCAGTTCGTACATTTGGATATTTATCTTTAAGTTTGCTGTATGAGTCCAATTCAAACGAAGAAAAGGCATCAAATGATACTTGTTTTGTGAAAATATATGTATTTCGCCAGAAAGGCACAAAGAATGCATGTTGCTGATCATTATATATAACTTTGCTATTAATTGGTACTGGAAAACCTTTGGGCGATAATTTTAGGCATTTATGCATATTTCTAGGTTTTCGTTGTGTGTCTATTACCGTATGCATATTTAACTGTGCGGCGAAAAATAGTTCCGTTGTTATAAGAATTAAAATTATAGTAATTGGACGTTTAATTTTTTTATAAAAAATGATTGTAACAATAAAGCAACTTACTATAAACAACTGGAATATAGCTTGCAATAAAGTGTGTTGGTAAAAAGACATTTTTTTATACACTTCACTGATGTAGTCAGAATTAAATAAAGCCTGAAAATCATGATATGTTACCTTGTTTACCGATATGATGATTAGACCAATCAAAATAACAGACATAAGAGAACCGGCTGTTATTATTTTGTTTTTTTCCAATGATATTTTTTGCTCGAAAATAGAGAAGTATTTTGCTGCAAGTAAAATAAAAGCCAATAGTCCATAAATTCTGATATATGCAGCACTTAGAAATAGATTCATTAAAGGTACATGTTGAAACATTAGTTTTCCTACAGGTAAGAAACTAAATGACATTGAGAAGATAATTATTCCAAATCCAAAAATTATGTATTCCAGAACAGAATGCCTTTTAAACAAAGAAATAATGAAGAAAAGCAGAGGAATAATGCCAAAATAATGATTTATTAAAGATCCGTTAATGTTCCCGAAAAAATCACTGTATTTTAGTGTTGAAAATGGAACAATAAAAGAGAGAAATGTAGTAATGGGTTGACCAAAAGCCAAAGTTTTTTCCATGTCAACGCCACTACTGAATCTTTCAACAGAATTGAGTATTTCAAAGGTTGAAACTATTAATGGAAGCAATAGGATAATAATTAATAAAGAGAAATAAAGATTTGATTTAACTATTTGTAATGCTTTTTTCCAATTTTTCTTAACTATTTCTTTAAAAAAGAAGTAAATAAATATCAGAATTAATAAATACAACATCGCAATTGATAAAGCCTGATATGCCCCTGTAACCAAAAGGAAAACAAAAACAGCAGTTTTAATGCAATTGATTACCTTTCTGTATTGGTTCATCTTTATGTAAGAGAGTATAACAAAAGGAATCCATGCTGCCCCAACAAATAGGAAAAAGTGTTGTCCATGTCCAATAAAAAATCCACAAAACACATAAGAGAGGCTTGCCATTATTGAAGCGTTCCTGCTTTGATTGAAATGATAAGATAGCTTATACATTCCGATTGCTGCAATTATCAGATAGCCAACGAACAAAAGGTGCATTGTATAAACACCATATCTGCCAAACAGACTTGTTAATAATAGTTCGGGATAATATGTAGGTGCTTGTAAATCAGCGTAAAAAGGAAAGCCTGTTTGTTGATATGGATTCCAAAGCGGGAAGTATCCTGAATTTAAGCATTCTGAAAAATAGTATCGAAATGGCAACACAACATCAATCAAATCCCACTTTAGACTGTAAACTAAGAATGATACTTGCCAATATCCGATTATAACTATTGCAATTAATATAAGGAGTGTTTTGTAGTTGTTTGGTTTTCTCATGGTTGATTTTTATACCGTATGTTGTGAAGAGGTATTAATTTCGTCTAATAATGATTTCATTTTTTCTATAGGGGTTAAATAAAGATTACCTTCCTTATAAGGTATTTTATTAAGATTCCTGTTTATTTTTCTAAAATTCCAATTCTCGAACGCACCGAACCTATATTTCCATACTTCAATGTTTTCAAGCATGTGATTTTGTGTTCCAATTATGGGTCTATTGTTGTCAGTTTTGTGTAGCACGATGGTTCCAATTAAATTTTTAATAACAGTCTCTTCAAATGGTATAGCATCAATTTTTAATTGGTCAATCAGAGTATTAGTAAATATTTTCGACAGGTTTTTAAAGTCAGGTTTGTTTATTCCTGCTATTATTACAGAATACTTTGTATTTGAGTTGGTTATCAGTAGGCATTTTTTTCTGCTAATGAAGAAAACAGTTGCATACCATTTCCCAAGAGGATTGAATAAATCGGAAGATTCGTTTACTATCAATGATTCAGGAATCAATGATTCGAGTTTTTTTGATGTGTATATATCTGTGATAATCACGCGCTTGAGTTTTTATAAGTTCTCAACTTTTATTGTCTATTATTTATTATTCACACGTATTTTCAGAGTATTCAAATGAATCTATTGTGGTTATTCCTGTTTGTGTTAGGTTTTCATTAACCCATACTTCGCCATTAACCAATTCAAATGATATTATCCCAAGATTTTTTACTCGGTATAATTTCTTAACACTTAAATCTACTTCGCAATCTTTACATTCAAAAAACTCAACGTCAAAAAAATTAATCGAATTTAATGAATATGTATTCAACATCGTACGCGATGTTTCGTAAAAACCTGACTGGAAGCCCTCTATTACAAAAATTATATCCTCGTAATAATTCCCTTCATTATCCTCCACATACCTTAACTCATTTTTAAACCATATAGAATCGGTACCACTTGTCAATAGCATTCTTGAAATATCTAAACATCCACAACCCGTATCTGAAATATACTTTGTTCTATGAGATATATGTTTGTCTAATACTATATATTTCTTGCGTATATTTGTTGATGAGTTAATGAAGACAACAGAATCTCCCACATATAAAGGGAACCAGTAATTTTCTCCTCTAATCTGAAATTCTCTACACTTTACTTCTCTAAAAATGATTTTATTGCAAGAGAATAATAATCCTGATACAATTAATAATCCAAACAATCTTAATTTCATAGTGCTGTCTGTTTTAGTCTAATTTGTGTTAACATATTATCTACGAAACAAATATAACACATTCGTAAATATTAAATTTATTAATCGGTAAGTTTCACAACGGTAATCCCGTCTCCGCCAAGCTCAACATGTTCATCGGAGATTTCAATAACTTTGTTTACTGAACGCAAGTATTCTCGTATAATCTGTCTGAGTATTCCGTTTCCTCGACCGTGCAAAATTCGCAGGTCGTGCGAGCCGAACATTATGGCGTTGTCGATAAATTCGGCGACAATTTGTATTGCCTCATCGGCGTATTTTCCTCTTACGTCAATGTAGGGCTTGAAAGAGAGACGTTTTTTTGAAAATTCGCTACTATGCATTGTCGGGCGACTTGCTTTCAATTGTTTGCGTGCCTTGTTGTTTGAGACATATTCAAGTTTTTCAGGCGATACTGTGGTTATAAAATCGCCAAAGGCAACAACTGCCGTTTTTTCAGATATTTCCAAAACTTGTCCAATAGTGTTTTGTCCAACAATGCGAACGTAATCGCCTTTCTCATAGCTTTTTATCTCTTGTTCGGAAGAGTTTTTATCGTTTGCTATTTTGTGCTTGCGTGCTATTCTGTTGACATGTTGGATACGTTGCTCCAACTCGTCTTTGCTTCGGCTGTCACCGCTCTTTAGATTGTCTCGCAACTGGTCTAATTCTTTGCGTGCCTCCGCTGTTTTCTCTTTATCGGCTTGCGACTCTTTGATTTCGCGTATAGTGTTCTCTATTTTTTTGTTAACGTCATCTAAAAGTTTTTCGGCTTCGGAGGTTGCCTTTTGCTTAATATCAGATTTTAGTTTTTTTGCTTCATCAAGGAATGTAAGCTGTTTTTGGATAACCTCTTCCAATCGCTTTTCCTGCTTTCTGATTTGGTCGCGTTTCTCTTCCCAATATCGTTTGTCGCGTAATATTTCGCGCAGGTGTTTGTCAAAGTTAACTGTATCTTCTCCTGCTCTTTTTTTGGCATCGTCGATTACATCGGGCGAGAGACCAATTTTGTGGGCAATTTCGATGGCAAACGAGCCACCGGGTTTGCCCTGTTCGAGTTTAAATGTTGGCTCAATACGTTGAGTATCAAACATCATGGCACCATTCATAATGCCCGCTGTTTGTGACGCATAATGTTTTAAGTTGCTGTAATGCGTTGTGATTACGCCAAATACACGATTTTGGTTTAGTTTATCCAAAATTGCTTCGGCAATGGCTCCTCCTATAATTGGCTCCGTACCGCTACCGAACTCATCAATCAAAACCATTGATTTTGAGTCGCAATTGCGAAGTGTGTTTTTCATATGTAGCAGGTGAGAGCTATAGGTCGATAAATCGTTATCAATACTCTGGTCGTCACCGATATTTACAAACATATTTTGAAAAATTCCAAGTGTGCTGCTTTCGCAAGCTGGGACTAATAATCCGCACTGCATCATATATTGTAGTATTCCTACTGTCTTGAGTGCCACAGACTTACCGCCGGCGTTAGGTCCAGATATAAGTAAAATTCTGTTTTCCGAGTTCAGTGATATATCAAGCGGAACAACTGTTTTTTTCTCGGCTACAAAGTTCAAATGCAGTATGGGATTAATCGCCAATCGTAAATCAACTACGGGGTCTTCGACAACCTCAATTTTTGTAGCAGTCATAGACATTGCCAAAAGAGCCTTTGAACGTGTAAAGTCGAACATCCCAAGAATATTGTAAGACTCCAATAAATCAGGAACATAAGGTCTAATTTCGTCGGCAAAGACAATTAGAATACGCCGTATCTCGCGTTTCTCTTCGAGCAAATCTTCACGTATCGAGTTGTTTAATTCGACAGCCTCTGTAGGTTCAATATAAACAGTTTTTCCTGTGGCAGACTCATCGTGAACAATCCCTTTTATTTGCCGTTTATGTGTAGCCAAAACGGGAATCATTAGGCGACCCTCGCGAATAACA
>DAOSIN010000097.1:0-6817 GCA_035366675.1 Salinivirgaceae bacterium
GTACAACAACCAAGTCGTCCAAGTCCAAGGTATGTAGCTACAACTACAAATACTGTAAGCTTACACCGTTCATCAGATTTTGAAAACAGTACTTCAACAGCAAACAATGCTAGCAGAGTATTTATTGACTATTCGGTATATCGTTTAGTTAGAAATCAACCGCAAGCGGAATGGACAGAGCTAACTGCCTCAACCACTGATACTTCATATACCGATACCGGTTGGGGAACACTACCAGCGAATTTATATCAATATGCAGTCGTAGCAAACTACTCAAACAATGTTGCATCTGCCCCAACATTATCCAATATTCTTGCAAAAGATATGGAGGCTGAATTTACACTCAATATTGCTACCAACAGCAATGATCCTGTGGTAGGAGCAATTGTTACACTAACTAACCATGATGGTAATAGTGAACACGCTTATCAAGCATTGGTTGGAACACCAGAAATAACATTCCCAGCTGTTTGGAAAGGTGTTTACACAATTACTGTTACCATGGAAAATTTCGAACCATTTGTTGCTGATAGTGTAGTTATTAATTCAGATACTACATATTCGGTCACTTTAATTGAAATTATTAAAACACCATTTAATTTAGAGATAAACCAAGATGGTAATGACGAAATCTTCACATGGAACAATGGGGTAACAGTTATCCTCGAAGCTCACGATGTTTGGAATGATGGTACAGGCTACCAATTGTTATTAGATGCTGATGCTGATCAATACGGACAAACAATTCCTGTGAACGGAAATATGTATGAGACCTGCGGTGCACCCGCTAATTTGTACGATGTTTTCGAATACATGATTCCCGAAAATGCAGACCCTGTTTGCACCACTCAAAATATAGTGGTTGATGGAGAAGTTTCTATATTAATCCCTGCCGGCACTTACGACTACTGTATAGTAAATCCTGTTCCTGGAGATAAACTATATATTGCTGGAGGCGAGAATGCACGTAAAGATGACTATGTGTTTGAATCGGGTAAAACGTACCGTTTCCTTGTAGAATTTGGTGGATTCAACGACCAAGTAACCATCATCATTACAGATGACGATACAGGAAAAATAGTTAATATTGAGAAATTTGGAAATCAATCAGTTGACGAAACATTACGTAGTGGAGAAGGTAATACTAACCAAATCAACAGTGTGTCCATGCTCAATATTGGTGACTACTATCCCGGTGCACCTAATAAACCCAAATCATTCAGTGGATATACCGTATATTTAGACGATGAAGAAGTGGCTTCGGGCATTATGGATGAAACCTACACATTTGAAAATGTTTCAGATGGTACACACACTGCTGGAGTTAAAGCTGTTTATACATCAGGTTCTTCCGAAATGGTAACAATAGAGTTTACACATGAAGCTTTGTACAACGTAACATTTAAAGTTATTAGAAGTGACAACAGTGATGTCATTGCAGGTGCTACTATCACTGTTGGTAACGAGTCGGTAAGCGAATCAGCAACGACTGATGCTGATGGTATCGCTATGTTTGAACTACCGGGCGGTACTTATAATTGGATTTTTACAAAAGATGGTTGGGAAACTTTTGAAGGTACAGCAACAATAACAGACCATACGGAAATACTTGTTATTGTACCTGGTATAAAGGGTAATGATATACAAAGCGTTATGCTATATCCAAACCCAGCAACTAGTACGTTAACTATTAAACGTAAGAGTACAACCAACGCTATGGTTGAACTTTATTCAAACAGTGGCGTGATTGTTAACTCGTTTGAAATGAACGAAGCTATTAAAGAGATTTCGGTTTCTGACTTAAATAGTGGAGTTTACTTCATACGCATAATTGAAAACGAAACAACTACGATTCAAAGATTTATCAAACAATAATTTCTTGGACAGTTTTTTAATAAAGACAGAGGCGGGCTTAAAAGCCTGCCTCTGTCTTTATTGCTAATACCGATTGGACAGCTACTATAGTCCAAACTTCACTACCGTTTGTTTTGACTATGTGTCTGTAACATCGGTATTTACAATTGTATAATTTAAAAAAGATTGGACTATTTTTAAATTACAATTGGTATAATGTGTCCTCTGTGGTTACCCGATAGACTCAGTGACCATTAACGGTGACTGAGCCTGTCGAAGCCACCATATAAGAGGACTTACTTCTTTACTGTCACCTCACTTCGACTTCGCTCGGTACAACGCTTCGCTCAGTGTATCACTAAAAACTCAGCGACTACAGAACTAACGAACATTAAATTTCTCAGCACGGCTATAAAACTTTAACATCAAGGGATACTCAACATTTTCTGGGTTTACCATGCAAGCTTTTTCTATATATTGAAACAGCTGCTTCCAGTCGCCATAAAACATATAAACCAATCCTTTAGTAAAATATTGATTCCCTTTTATAAAACGCTGCATTTGGACTGTATCTGTTAGATTATTGAAAACACGCCACACTCCTTCACGATTATCATTCAAAAAATCGAGGTTTTTGGCAATATTGTCTTCTCTAAGGCTGTTGAATGAAAAATAGTCGGTATAGGCTATATTATCTGTATTGATTTTGTAGTCGGCGGTAATTTTCTCAATAGCAGCGGCATCTAAAACCAAGTTAGCAGCCAAATAGTAAGGATTATTTAAAAACAGTTTGTCGTCAGAGGTTCTGTGCATGTTGTTGCTCCAAGTATTGAAATCGATATTTATCGGTTTCATAAAGCCTATCAAAATGGCGTGATAGTGACCCAACCAAACTGTTGAGTTTGGAAATACTGAGTGGAAAGTCTTAATTAATCCTAAGAAATCGCTCAAACTTAGTTTATGCAATGGCAGGTATTGCGATACCATACCATCTTCGGTCAACCTACTACGACATAGTTTAAAATATTCGTATGTGTAAAGACTTCCTGAACCCAAAATAGGGTGCGTTGGGTCGCTTGAAATAAGATCGTACTTTTTGTCAGTTGTTTGCATAAAATGACGACCATCATCTTCATAAAATCTTAATCTACTATCGTTGTGTATATTGTTGTTAATTTCTGTATAGAAATGTGCAACGTCTGTTAGACTTTTTACAAGTTCAATACAATCAATATTTTTCACATCCTTGTGGACGCCGATTGCTGCGGTTGTAACTCCGATACCAAATCCAACAACTAACGCATTTTTGCAATCCATGCCCAACAAAAACGGTAAATGACCAACCATTTTTACCGCTTTTATTGCATCGTAACTTGTGCCAATTACAGCACTATTGTTGACATAAGTTGTTAATATTCTGTTGTTTTCTACAATATCCTCGCCTACGACATACGTGCCCTCGATACTCTCTTTGTAGGCAACAATATTTCTACCGCTTTTAATAAATGATGGTGGCAAAACTTTGGTGTTGGTTTTAAATTTACCTATTCCCAGAATAACTGCAATGCCAATTAAGCTTACAACGACAACCTGTTTCGATATCTTAACTTTTTCTGCTCTAAGTGCATAAATCAACGTTATTAAAAATATTATCCCCGAAAGCACCAACAAACCTTTCAATATTCCAACTACAGGAATAAGCAGGAAAGCCGCAACTAACGGTCCTAAAACCGATCCTACTGTATTGAACATAACAACCGTTCCTATCTGTTTTCCAACTTTATCGATATTATCAGAATAGGCTGCGCACGCCAGCGGAAATGCAAACCCTGATGTTATAGATAGAGGCAAAACTGCAACAACTGAAGCTATAAAAGGTATGCCTAAAACTCTAAACAGCTGATTATCAAAAACATCTCCTAAAGGGAACATTATAAACGATGGAATATTTTGAATTATAAAAAGATTTAACACTGTAATTGCACCAAACAGTACGAGTAAAACAGTCAGTGCCGAAACTGTTGACGCATGTTTTTTACTGTAGTTCTTAAACCAATAGCTGCCAATAAAGTAGCCAATAATTACCATCGACGAAATAAGTGCAAATGAATATACTGTGTTTATCAGGTATATTTTAAATACTCTGATAAGTATAATTTGCATGGCGCTCATCGAAAAACCGAAAATCATTGTAGAAAGCAAAACAAAATAGTTTGCACGGTTTTTATTTTCTTTTTTAGTTTTATTGTCGGTGTTTTTTACAATATCTATTTCACTGCCAAGTAAAATGTTACGTTGTCTATAAATAACAGTAGCTGTTATTATTATCAAAACGGAAGCAAAAGAGACTGTCTGAAATTGTCCGAAAAACCTATTTAATAGAAATCCTGTAAGCAACCCTCCCAACGCACTTCCCAAGGTATCTAATGCATAAATATTTCCAACTGATTTAGCAATTTCGCTATGAGTGCGGGCAACTATTTTCGTAGATAGAGGCAAAACTCCTCCCATAAAAAACGAGGGGATAAAGAGTAACACCACAACAAGAGCGTAAATAATAGCGGTTGCGACAATGGAGCTGTTTATAGTTTGCAAAAGTAAATTTTGAAACCCTGGCAATATATTGTTGATTGCCAGATAGACAACAAATCCACTAATACCAAAGCTAAAAAGCAGCTGTCCAAACAGTTTAATTATATTTACATTTGGTTTTGCCCTGTTTCCAAAGTAAAGCGAACCAAAACCGTATCCACCCATAAAAATCGAGAGAACTAAAGTCGATGCTGATACAGTTGCTCCAAGCAGATTCGATAAGGCTCGAAACAAGTTAATTTCAAATACTAAAAACACAAACCCAGCAATAAATGTTGCTAAGAATATCTTTCTTGATAGATGTTTGCTACTGTCCATTTTGATTTTTATTTGTTTTATCGGTTTTTGAAGAATCTGACTCCTCAAAATTATACTTTATTTCTTTATAATTAAGCCAATTGTCAATATCAGTTGAGGTTTGAAACATCGAAGTTGTTGAGTGATTGCTATAATAGATATACTCATCGTTATTAATTATTTTCAATTCGCTCTCGTCAACACCTTGATTCTCCTTGTTTGGTGCGGGTTCAGGAGTATCTGCCCAAACTTTATCTTTCTTAAAATATATACCTGCGACAATACCCCACAAGGCTCCAAAAAGATGAGATTCCCAAGATATATTCTCTTTTGTAGGAAATATTCCCCAAATCATGCTTCCGTACAAAAACACAATTATCAGAGTAAATGCAGCCAGATTGCGTTGCTTTTTAAAAACCGCCATTGTTACTAAATATGCTGCCAAAAAATATATAAGTCCACTTGCGCCTATATGACACCCCGTATGTCCTGATATCCATACACTTATATTAACCAATATTATTCCGGCTGATGTAACAATTAATAGTCGATTTGGAAAGTAGTAAAAGAGTCCCGCCATAAACAAATACAGCGGTCCTATATTTGACCACAAATGTTGCCAATTGGCGTGAAGAAATGTTGATGTAAGCAAACCCCACAATTTGGTAAACTCACGAGGATAAACACCGTGACATCCTTCAATAGGCAATAGGTGTATGAATACAATGAGTGCACAAAACAGGAGCGAAAAAAACATGCTATTTCGCAAATGTTTTGACTCTAATTGTTCTGTTGATAATTTTAACATTGTATTAATGATTTCGGGTTTCGGATTTCGGATTTCGGATTTCTAATTTCTAATTTCTAATTTCTAATTTCAGATTTGGAACACAGATTACACAGATGAAACGGATTTACACGGATTTTCGTGTAGAGACGGAGCATGCTCCGTCTCTGCAAAAATACAAAAACGTGGAATGTTTTTGAGTCACTCCACGTTAGAATTATGAAAAAAAGAAAGTAATTACTTGTTATACCAATTGTAATTTTAAAATAGTCCAATCTTTTTAAAATTTTACAATTGTAAATACCTATGTTACAGACACATAGCCCAAAAGAACAATAGCGAAGTTTGGACTGTACTGTATGTCCAATCGGTATTATTATTAATTATCCCTCTATTGTTATAGGCATAAGTAGCATTAACACATCTTCGTCTTCGATCTCCTTTTCCATTGGATATAATAAAATTGCCCTTGATGGTTCTGAAAGTTCAATCACAACTTCCGAACCTGACAGGTTTGAGAGTATTTCAAGTAGGAAAACACCTTTGAAACCAATAGCCATATCTTCGCCATCGTAGTTACAGCTCATTCTTTCGTGTCCGCTAATTGAAAAATCTAAGTCTTGTGCAGAGACGTCCATCTCGGTTGCTGTTAAATTAAGTTTGATAAGCTGTACTGCGGGATTTGCGTACAATGAAACACGTTTCAGTATGCTAATCAGCGTGTTTCTTTCTAAACTAAGTTTAAATGGTTGATTAGTCGGAATAATTCCCTCAAAGTTTGGATATGTTCCCTCTATTGTTCTGCAAATAAGAGTCATTGTGCTAAAACGTATTTGCACATTTTTACTATCCATAAGGATTTCCAATTGAGTATCATCTTTAGGAAGCAAATTTTTAAGAAGTCCTGCTGGTTTACGCGGTAAAATTAAACTTGTTTCGACATCTGATTTTACATCTGAGCGCCTGTATCGCACTAACTTATGCGAATCGGAAGCTGCAACAACCATTTGTTCTGGGGAAAATCCAAAATATATACCTGTCATTATTGGTCTAATTTCGTCGTCAGAAGCTGCAAACAGTGTACTATTTATTGATGATACAAAGGCTTCGGAAGTCATATTAATGGTAACACTACCCTCTTCTGATTGCTGTGGAATTTCGGGATATTCATCTCCATCGATACCCATTAAACTGTATTTTCCGTTTTCACTGATTATTTCGATACTGTAATTATCGGTATCGATATTAAAAGTCAGGGGTTCATTAAATTCCCTGATTGTGCTCAAC
>DAOSIN010000098.1:0-6790 GCA_035366675.1 Salinivirgaceae bacterium
CTCTTATCAAAACATAATTCATCTCTTCATCTTCAACAATCAATATGTTTTTTGCAACAGTCTCACTTATAGTTTCATGAACTATCTGACTAATAGATGGTGCTTCTACTGTAACTACCTTACTTTCAATAGGCAGTGTAAAATAAAAAGAGGCTCCGTTATCATCGTTAGATTTTGCCCATATTGTTCCTTTCATCAATTCAACCAAATTTTTCACAATAGAAAGTCCTAATCCTGCACCGCCAAATTTAGTTGAATCATGCTCATCAGCTTGATGAAACCTATCAAATATATAATCAATATTTTCTTCAGATAAACCTATACCTGTATCGGCTATACAAAACTCTATTTCATTGTCTCTCTTAACGTAACTAAGAGTAATATTTCCTTTTTCGGTAAATTTTGTGCTATTTTCAATTAGATTTGAAACTATTTGTGTAAATCTTACAGGATCGACATCAATTATTAGTTCGTCATCTTGAGGTTCAAATATTATTTCTACATTCTCTTTATTTATGTATTTGAGCTTTTCTTTATGTGTTTTTACGGTATCTTTTAACAGCTGTATGATATCGGTACTATGGTTTTTGATTGTTAACTGTCCTGCTTCAATTCTCGATATATCAATAATATCATCAATAAGTCGTAATAGTTGACTTGCATTTTTATTTATAAGTTCTAAATATTCAGCGCGTTGCTCTTTGGTTAAATCTTCATCGGACAGCAAATCTATAAATCCTAATATGCCATTCATAGGAGTTCTAATTTCGTGGCTCATATTTGCAAGAAATGCTGTTTTTAATTTATCAGCTTCTAAGGCTTTTTCGCGTGTTTCAATTAACTCCATTTCAGCCTCTTTACGTATGGTTATATCTCTTGAAGTGCCAATAATTCCAATATGTCTTCCGTATTCGTCGGTTTGAGCATTTAGGTTGATTTCAATGTGTCTAAGTGTTCGGTCTTTACGATACTGTAGTGTTTCAATTCTGTAATCTTTCCTTATTTTTTCGTATTCTCCGAGCTTGATATACTTAATTATGTCATTTACAACCATTTGCAATTCCTCTAAAGATTCTTTTGTAAATGAAGATTCAAACACTGCAGTATTCATCTCTTCTGGTTTATACCCTAGAACCGTTTCAACAGCTGAACTTACGTATAAAATATCCCTTTTAAGATCCATTGTCCAAATTACATCAGTTGAATTATTTGCTAACAGTCTGTAGTGTTTCTCATTTTGGGTTATTTTCTCAACCATATTTCGATGTGCTGTTACATCTCTGTTAATAAACAGAACTGAATGCACTGTATTTGAATTAGGAGCAATTTCAGGCACCAAAACGGCTTCGATAATACGTTCACCTCTCACAGAATTAAATCTATATTCAATATTGCGTTTTTTGCGTTCTGAAAATGACTCTATAAAAAATTTCTTCAGTAGCGACAATGTATCTTTATTAAAACCAATTTCTTCAATATTTTTGCCTATAATTTCAGATGAGGGGATCCCAGTTATTAACTCAACCCCATAATTGGCATTAGTACAAATAAATTCGCGATTAAATCTGAAAATAAAAGCAGTAGTATTGCTGGCTAAAGTTTTAATCTCCTCGGTACGTTTTTCAAGTTCAATTTGTGTATTTTTTTGCTCTGTAAAGTCAAACATTACGCTGACTACTATATTATTGTTGTTTGCCAATTTGTAAAAGGCATTGTTTATGTATTTTCTTTTTCCCTCTTTAGTTATAATCCAAAACTCGAATGGTTCTGTTTGAGAATTAATTTTTTCATAAACAACTTCAACCATTCTTCGATAGTCAGGACATGAGTAAAATGCAGGTGTGTTGTGCTCTTTCATTTTTTGAATTGAAAAACCTGTTAGATTTTCCATCTCTTTATTGATATGAACAATTTTCTGATTTTGATAAACAGTTATCCCTACGGGAAACACATTAAACATTTCTTTTATCAACTGAGACATTTCAATATCAATGGTTGAATTGTTTATCGGCACTATCGTGAGTATATACTGATCTTTATTGTCTAATAATGCAGATTTCACAAGTGCATCAGTTGCTGTTTGGTTGTTGAAATTGTAAAACTGTATTACCTCCTCGTTTCCAGAATTAATTATATCAATCAACCTATTAACTTGATTAGCAGATATATGATTATTAAGGATTGGATTTTTTTTGTTTTCAAATCCGAAAAATTTACAAGCTTGTATATTAGCTTTCTCGATATAATAAGTTGGTTCTGTTGAATTTTTGTCTAATGTCAGCAATAGAATAGGAACACCTACACTATTAATATTAACATCTTGTTTTTTTAAAATTCTCATTCTGTGCGTTTTTATAAATAGCTGTTTTTTTATAGTAAACTTGTAATCAAGCCATTAACAATTAAATGATATCAAATATTATTTTAAATTTATAAAAATATTAGAAATTGCTAACAAGTTACATCTATTTTTTTGATAAAGCTACATTTTGTCTTCCATTTTTATCAAACCAAGCATGAAAAATTGTCGATGTGTTGCCCTCAATTGCAATTTCTCCATTTTTGTCGATTGCAATAATTGCACCATTACCTCCAAACTTATCTATTTGATTATAAATAACTTCGTGTAACGATTTGCTTAGCGAATGCCCTTTATATTTTATTAAACTTGCTACTTCGTGTGCTGCAACGCTTCTTATAAGAAATTCGCCCCAGCCAGTACATGAAACGGCACAAACATCATTATCAGCCCATGTGCCTGCGCCAATAATTGGTGAGTCTCCCACCCTTCCAAATTTTTTGTTATTCATCCCACCTGTACTTGTCCCTGCTGCCAAGTTGCCATATTTATCGCGTGCAACACAACCAACAGTTCCAGCTTTATCAGTTTCTAAGGCTTTTTTTAATCTTGCTTTAGCGTTTTCTGTAATAAAATATGAATTTGGAACAATTTCAAGACCTTGTTGCTTGGCAAATTCATCGGCACCTTTACCAACAAGCATTACATGCGGAGAGTTATTTAAAACGTGATAGGCAGCATAAATCGGGTTTTTGATATTTTCAACACAGGCAACCGCACCTGCTTTTTTGTCCCAACCTGTCATTATAGATGCATCAAGCGTTACTGTTCCTTCATTTGTGAGTACTGAGCCTCGCCCAGCATTAAATAGCTGATCATCCTCCATTATAGAAATTACCTTAATAACAACATGATGTGCCGAGTCGCCGTTTAATAGCATGGTTTTGCCAACTTCTAAAACTTCATAAAGAGCACTTTTATATGCTATTTTTAGAGAGTCGCTCATCATTTCAGGATCTGCTGTTCCTGCTCCTCCGTGAATAACTAATGATGGGGGAACTTCTTTCTGATTTTTTAGTGAGGTATCTTTAACTGTTTCAGTTGCTTTCTCTTTATCATTGCCATTTGTATTTCTAAAAAAATGGAAAAATATCATTGGTATCAAAAAGAGAAGTAAGATATATAGATATGGTTTTATTTTGTTCATTATTTCATGCATATTTATGAGAGACGCCATAATATGTTCATATTCATGAACTTTTATGAGAGACGCCATAATATGACGTCTCTACAACACCTTGATATTCAGTTAATTGATTGTTACTTCGATTTACGACTCTTTCCAACTTTATAAACTTTTATCTCTTTTCAGCTTCGCTAAATTTTGTTTTAAACTATTAAGGGATTAAGAGATGTTAAGAGGAGACATAGCATACTCCGTCTCTACATTAGCCTCCAGAGCGTTTAACCTTGTATCCATCGGCTTTTAAAAGCTCGATGATTCTCTCAACAAAATCGCCTTGGATAATGATGTTACCCTCTTTTACGGTGCCTCCCACTCCACATTTCGTTTTCAATTTCTTTCCAAGCGTTTCTAAATCAGCTTTTGTGCCAACAAAACCTGTAACAAGAGTAACTTTTTTACCACCACGTTGTTTTTTGTCGAGTGATACTCGTAAATCTTGATTTTGAGGGTTAAGAGTCTCTTTTTCAGGTTCTTGTTCGCTCTCTATTTTAAAATTTGGGTTTGTTGAATAAACAATACCTCCTAATTTATCTTTCCAATCTGATGACATTTTCTTTTGATATCTTGTTTACCTATAACGCAAATATATGATATAATTAGGAGTCAGATGTATATTTTTAGAAAAACTTTGTTGTGTTGGAACACAGATAACACGGATGTAATGGATTTACACGGATTTTATCGTTCTTCACGTAGAGACGCCATATTATGACGTCTCTACAACACCGTGACATTCAATTGATTAATTGTTAATTTACTCAGGAGAGTCTTGATTTAAAGTCGTTATAATTAAACTCTCTTACTATTTGCAACGTGTCGTTGGCTTTCCAAATGGCAATTGAGGGGTGTTTTACGCCGTTGAACATTGTTGTTTTTACCATTGTATAGTGAATCATATCTTCTAAAACGATAGTGTCGCCAACTTTCAGCTCCTTTCCGAAATCGTACTCCTCCATAAAATCGCCAGCTAAGCAACTAACTCCACCTAAACGATATTTATGTTTCGGGTTGCTGCTATTATCCGGATCTTTTGCTCCTCTTACACGCGGTCTATATGGCATTTCAAGCGTATCAGGCATATGTGCAGTAAATGAAACATCTAAAATAGCTGTTTGTACTTCACGGCTTTGTACAATATCTTGTACTTTTGATACTAAAACACCTGTTTCCCAAGCAAATGCACTTCCGGGTTCCAGAATTACATTAACGTTATGTTTCTGTTTAAAGGTTTTGATAATTCTTATAAGATGCTCAACATCATACCCTTTGTGTGTCATCAAATGTCCACCACCAAAATTAACCCATTTTAGCTTAGGTATATATTTTCCAAAGAGTTTTTCAAACGACTCTATAACCTCTTCTAAAGCTTGAGCTGTAGATTCGCATAAAACATGAAAATGTAGTCCTTCAACAATATCGGGCAAAATATCGGGCAACTTTTCACTTAAAATTCCGAGCCGTGATTCTGGAGAGCTTGGGTTATATAGTTCTGTTTCAACATCGCTTTTTTCGGGGTTTACGCGTAAACCACAGGAGATGTGGTGTTTAGCGGTTTTAATTGACTTACTAAAACGATTTAACTGTGATAAAGAGTTGAAAACCATGTGGCTACTATAGTTCATCAGCTCTTCAAATTCGTCCTCAAAATATGCCGGAGCATAAACATGTGCTAAGGTTTTCATCTCTTCGAAACACAAGCGTGCTTCATAAAGCGAACTTGCTGTTGCACCTTTGATGTATTCTCTGACAATAGGAAATGCGCTCCACATTGCAAATCCTTTGAAAGCTAATATTATTTCGGCTCCCGACTGTTTTTGTACATAATGAATTAGCTCGAGATTAGAACGTAAAAGTTTTTCATCAAGTACAAAGCAGGGAGAGGGTATTTGTTCTATATTCATATCAATTAAAAGGTAAAAGTAGAGACGGAGCATGCTCCGTCTCTACAATTATAACTCGATATCTCCGTTTATTTCCTCTTCCCAAGGCAAGCCGTATTTGCCTATTAAATTCATAAATGGGTCTGGATCAAACTCTTCGACGTTAAATACTCCAGGTTTTTTCCATTTTCCTGTCAATAGCATTTTGGCACCTAACATTGCGGGAACTCCTGTTGTATAAGAAACACCTTGCGTTCCTGTTTCATTGTATGCATCTTGGTGTTTGCAGTTATTCCATATATAATAGGTTTTCTCTTTTCCGTCTTTTATCCCGCGAATACGACAACCAATTGAAGTTTCTCCTGTATAATTTTCTCCTAAATCTCCGGGGTTAGGTAATACCTCTTTCAAAAATTGTAGCGGAACAATCTCTACACCTTTATACATAATAGGCTCAATGCTCGCCATTCCGATATTTTGGATAACACGTAGATGAGTTAGATACTCATCACCAAAAGTCATCCAGAAGCGTGCACGTTTGAGAGTTGGGAAGTTTTTAACTAACGACTCAAGCTCCTCATGGTAAATAACATACGAATTTTTGGGTCCGATATTCGGATAATTCAACGCTTTTTTAATCTCGTGGGGCTTTGTTTCAACCCATTTTCCGTTTTCCCAGTATCTTCCGTTTTGTGTCACTTCACGAATATTTATTTCGGGGTTAAAGTTGGTTGCAAAAGCCTTTCCGTGGTCTCCCGCATTACAGTCAACAATATCTAAGTAATGCATTTCGTCGAAATGGTGTTTTGCAGCATAAGCAGTGTAGATACTTGTAACACCCGGGTCAAAACCACAACCTAAAATAGCCGTTAAACCCTTATCTTTAAATCTATCGTGGTATGCCCACTGCCATTTGTATTCAAACTTGGCTTCGTCTTTGGGTTCATAATTGGCTGTATCTAAATAATGTACACCGGTTTCGAGACAAGCGTCCATTATTGTTAAATCTTGATACGGAAGTGCAACATTGATAACCATTTCGGGTTTAAACGATTTTATTAACTGCACCAATTCAGGCACATTGTCAGCATCGACCTGTGCTGTTTTAACGCGGTTACCTCCTACCCGTGCCGCTATGGCATCGCATTTTGATTTTGTGCGGCTAGCAAGCATAATATCAGTAAAGACATGTGGTACTTGGGCGCACTTTTGCACAACTACACTGCCTACGCCGCCTGCTCCGATAATTAAAACTTTTGACATTTTTAAATTGAGTTTAGTTTGTGAAACTTAAGCTCCCGCCTATCATGGGAACAGGATTTATACTTTTTTATTGATAAGCACACAAAAATACAAAAAATTACG
>DAOSIN010000099.1:0-6751 GCA_035366675.1 Salinivirgaceae bacterium
TACTGCATATATCAACCAACACATGTCGTTATACAGCATAAGTGTCGGTGTTGCTACGTTAGACGGTGCAGATTCGAAAGGTGATTTATATCCGTTGGGCTTTGGGCAAAGTCATAGGAAAGGTGATTCACTTACATCGCATTCTATTAATCTTAGCGGACTCCAAATGTCCGATTCTATATATCTTAGTTTCTTTTACCAGTCGGGTGGGTTAGGAGCAAAACCAGGGAAAGGCGACAGTCTAATTGTAGAGTTTTACGATACTGCAAAATGGGTAAAAATGTGGGCTACAGATGGAGGAATACAAGATGACGAATGGCGACAAGTGTTAATTCCTGTAAAAAAAGTAGAATTTTTACATGACCAATTTCGTTTTCGTTTTCGTAATTTAATCAGCCCAAGCGGTGGTGGAGTTATTGCAACTAATTGTGATATGTGGAATATCGACTATGTTAGATTGGATAAAAACAGACATAGAAATGATACAGTTGTTAAAGATGTTGCTTTTACTCGCCCTCCAAATTCGGTTTTAAAGCAATATTCGTCGGTGCCGTGGAAGCATTATATTCTGAACTCGGCTAATGAACGCGGAAACATAGATTTTTATTTCGCTAATCATGACAACGTTGATAACCAGAATATTACCATTTATTATAAAGTCAGTCGTTTGGGAAGTACCTATAGTGACAGTGTTTTTATTGGAGCTATGAATTATGCTGCTTTTGAGCATGTGAGCCATTCAGAACCAGTTACGCAAAATCTGTTTCCATTAGCCACAGTTGATTCGATTGAATTTTTGGTTGAGACAAAGCTAATTACATCGGCAATGTATCCAAAGTCGAACGATGTAGCTTCGCGAGTACACCATTTTTCGAATTATTATGCTTATGACGATGGTTCAGCAGAAAATGGTTACAACCTTAATCAAGCCGGGAATATGGCTGCAATAAGGTACGAGACAAGTCAAGGCGACTCGCTCAGAGGGGTATATATGTTTTTTAACACAACGCGAGACACGATGTACAGCACCAATTATTTTGACCTATGTGTGTGGGCAAACGACGGAGGAATGCCGGGAAGGTTATTATACTCAAAGCCCGGATTTACACCATCATTCAGCAACGATAATAGTTTTGCAAAACTATTGTTCGACTCTGCCATTTACGTTTCAGGCTACTTTTTTGTAGGTTGGCGAAAAACAACCGATAGAATTATGAGCGTCGGTATCGACAAAAATACAACTGTATCGCAACGAAATTTTTATAATACTGGTCAAAATTGGCAAGCATCGCAATTTAACTATGCAATAATGATAAGACCAATTTTATCGCGCAGTAGTATTGTAGGGATTGAATTACCACAGGTTGAGACAGAGAGCATTAACGTTTATCCTGTGCCGACAAGTAGCTCAATATCAATATCGTATCCGGATATAAAACGCCCTTGGATAGTTACAATTACCGATTTGTCGGGAAGATGTATCTACCAGTCGCAAAGACCTGACAATATCGACTGTTCGCATTTTGATAATGGTATCTACATAATCTCATTCTTCGACTGCCGAGAGAGACATCATCAGCGAATAATTATCCAAAAATAGTGTGTCGGCATGACTCAAGACGACTTACAAGAGAATTTTCAGGGCGAGTTTCAAGATGATAATCTCGAAATGTTCGAACACTTTAGGATTGTAGTCGATTCGGGTCAGGGGATAATGCGTATTGATAAATTTTTAAATGACCGTATTACCAATGCAAGCCGAACGAAAATACAAGCGGCTTCGGAGGCTGGTAATATTCTTGTTAACGACCAATCTGTAAGGTCGAACTATAGAGTGAAGCCCGGCGATATCATTCAGGTAATGATGACATATCCGCCACGCGAAATAGAGATTATCCCTGAAGATATCCCTCTGAACATTGTTTTTGAAGACGACCATTTAATTGTTGTGAATAAGCCCGCGGGAATGGTGGTTCATCCAAGTTATGGACACTATCAGGGCACACTTGTTAATGCTTTGGCGTATTATCTTAAAGATAATGAGATGTTTAAAGGCAATGATCCACGTCCGGGATTGGTACACCGTATCGACAAAGACACATCGGGACTTTTGATGATTGCCAAAACAGTACAAGCCAAAGTTAACCTATCGAAACAATTTGAGGAGCGAACCACACGTCGTACATACAACGCATTGGTTTGGGGAACTTTCCCAGAGATGCACGGCACCGTGATTGGAAATATCGGAAGAAATCCTAGAAACAGAAAAGTAATGTATGTTTATGAAGATGAAAATATTGGTAAACACGCAGTTACACATTATTCGGTTCTTGAAGATTATGGATATGTAACTTTAGTAGAGTGTCGTTTGGAGACCGGAAGAACACACCAAATAAGGGTTCATATGCAATATATCAAACACCCTATATTTAACGATCCGGAGTATGGTGGAGATAAAATACTGAAAGGAACAACGTTTTCAAAGTACAAACAGTTCGTTCAAAACTGTTTCGATATATGTCCACGTCAAGCTTTGCATGCGAAAACGTTAGGGTTTGAACATCCAGTCACAGGCAAATCAATGGACTTCGATTCAGAGTTGCCCGATGATTTTCAACTTTTAGTTGAAAAATGGCGCGGATACGTTGAGAATAGAGATATAGAGAATTAGTAACAAAATGTCATAAAATCTGAATATAATGAAGTTTAATAAATTTATACACGGATTTTTAAGTGGAATAATTATCACAACTCTTGTGTTTTCGCTGTTTGTATATAGAAATTGGGGTAGTTTTGGTTCGTGGGAAGGGTTGTATAGATTTATAAAATATGGAAAAATGATGGCTCCATTAATAAGTTTGTGCGCTCTTCCAAACTTAATACTATTTCTATATTTTATGCGTACAGACCGTTATAAAGCAGGAAGGGGGCTTATAGTCTTAACTGTGATATTTACCATAATAGTGTTTATTCTGAGATTTAACACCTTTTTTTGAAAACTAAGTATATGTAGGAAGTCGGGAGGCTGAATAGTAACACAGATGACACAGATTTTTTCATCTTTATAAATTTTTAACTCAAATTGTTAATTGCTTATGAGGTATTACATTATAGCCGGCGAGGCATCAGGCGATTTACACGCAGCCAATTTAATCCACTCTTTAAAAAAAGTTGATAAAGAGGCTCAAATACGTGGAATGGGAGGCGATAAGATGGTAGCAGAAGGTGCTGATATCTGGAATAATTATAAGAACACAGCTTATATGGGTTATGTGAATGTAATAATGAACCTCAGAAGCATTCTTAACCTAATGGAGCAGTGCAAACAAGATATTCTGCAGTGGAACCCCGATGTAGTTATTTTGGTCGATTATCCCGGATTTAATCTCAAAATTGCAGAGTTCGCTCATAACGCAGGATTTAAAGTTTACTACTATATTGCTCCCAAAATTTGGGCTTGGAAAGGGTATAGAATCAAGGAAATAAAGAAATATGTACACAAACTTTACTCTATATTGCCTTTTGAAGTTGATTTTTATAAAAAACACAATTATCCTATAAACTATGTTGGAAACCCCGTGTTAGACAACATCGCACGTACTTTAGACAGAAACCAACAACGCAACGATTTTATCACCAAACATAAGTTAAGCGGAAAACCAATAATTGCAGTATTGCCAGGAAGTCGCAAGCAAGAGATAAAGTCCTTATTGCCAACCATGTGTGCCATAGTCGAGCAATATCCAAATTATGAGTTTGTTATTTCCGGTGCACCTGGGATTGAAACAGAATATTATAACAAATTCACAAAACTACAGAAACATAAAGTTGTTTTTAATGATACTTATCAACTTATATATCATTCTGAAGCAGCGTTAGTAGCAAGCGGAACAGCAACATTAGAGACTGCTTTGATTGGAACGCCGCAGGTAGTCTGCTACAAAATCGGGGGAGGCATATTTACTTATGCTATCGGCAAAATAGTTTTTCGAAAAATCGGCTTTGTTTCGTTGGTCAATTTAATATTAGGCAAACTTTGTGTAACAGAACTTCTACAACATCAATTCAACAAACGAAGATTAAACAGTGAGTTACAAAAAATAGTTAAGGGAGGAGAAAATCGCCAAAACATGCTGGCGCAGTACAAACAGCTGAGAGAGATAATGGGAGAAACCGGTGCATCAGACCGGGCAGCCCAAAATATTGTCGAATCATTGACCCAAAAACAATAAAAATGCTTATTTTCACGCCCTTAATCTTATCACGACAAAGGAAAAACGTTTTGCCAATGACCTTAAATTACTTATTAAAAAGCAGATATCTTTTTAATATTAACTATAGATTTTTAATATTTTTTACCATTGCCATCTCGCTGTTTTCAAGTGTTACAGGTCAAAATATTCGAGTTGGGTTATATCGTGATTTTGAAATTAGAACTGTAATTTTTAAAGTATTAGAAGGTTCTTATACTCTTACAACCCAAGACTCGCTTAAAGTAGAGATGGAAACGTCAGACATTCTATTCATAACGTCAGTCGGAGATCGTATAAGTTTGTGGAATACTGAGAAACATTTGGGAGTACATTCAAAAATACAAATAACCTCAAAAAATCCACAGTACAAAATGATGCTTGACCCTGTTTATCCAACTCTTCCCGCGCGAAAATATTATGGCGATTTTGATATTTGGACAGACAGCACTTCACGCATGGCATTAGTTAATATTGTCTCTTTTCAGGAATATCTGGCAGGAGTTGTAGAAGCTGAGTCGGGAGTTAGGTCAATGCCTGAATATTACAAGGCTCAGGCAATTATTTGCAGGACCTATGCGCTTAATCATATCGACAGACACCAAGCAGAAGGCTTTCATATGTGTGATGAGGTTCATTGCCAAGTTTACAAAGGATTTGGAACAGAACACGGTCCAATTTTGAAAGCAGTTGACGATACTAAAGGACTAGTAATTGTTGATAATCAAGGTATGTTAATAACAGCTGCGTTTCACTCAAACAGTGGAGGGCAAACTGCCAACAGCGAAGATGTTTGGAGTACAACAGTGCCATATTTGAGAAGCAAACCCGATATCTATTACGACAAACAGAGAAATAGCAACTGGGAAAAATCGGTTCCCATCGACGAATGGGTCGGATTTCTTAAAACAATGAATATTCAAGCATCAGAAAATACTGACTACAGATTTTCGCAACCAAAACGCCAACGATTTGCACTAATTGAAAATCAACCAGTTTTACTTAGCGATATAAGAAACGCTTTTAAACTTAAATCAACTTTTTTCTCCTTTGAAAACAACGGCAATAAAATAGTATTTAAGGGTAAAGGATACGGTCATGGTGTTGGACTTTCGCAAGAGAGTGCTATGGAAATGGCGCGCAAAGGGAAAACCTACAGCTCAATAATCGAATATTTTTACACCGATGTCAAGATAATAGATTTATACGAAACCACTTATTTGATGTCGCTACTACCAGAATAGATTCTCTGAAAGTTTTTATAAGCAATAAGCAAAAAAAGAAGGCTACAGATATCGGATTGCCTCCTAATATTTAAACAAGTTATTATTCACTAATTTTTGCTAAACTCTCTTTTAGAGAAAGATAGCCCATAAACAAACTCAAAGCCAATGTAGTTTATATTCTGTTCAACAGTACCATAACTATCATATCCAAGATTGTAAAACTCATACCATCCTTTACCTATTTTAGTGGGAGAATAGTTTGCTACAACATTGAAATGAAAAGAGTTATGTTTTTTTGTACACTTTATTATTCCTAATTTCAGAAAATAACTAACTATATGCCTTTTTCCAGCGTCATCTATTTGAAAGTTAAATAGATCTACACATGTGTTGTTATCATCAATGCAATAGCTGCTTCCTATTATAGTAGTAAAGTCTTTGCTCATAAGAGTCTGATACTTTGCTCCAATATCAATAGAGAAGATAGAGTTTTTAATTGGTAAAACTTTATTAACTGATATTGGAAAAACGTACATTACTGAAGGATAATCGTAATCCCGTAAATCTAAGTATTCGTATTTATTATTTCCAGTGAGAAAAATACTATTTTCGGGTGCTTTAAAGTTGTAATTCAAATTGTAAGGAGCAACATTTAATCCAACACCAATATTAATGCCATACCCCTTATATATATGATTGTAATATGATATTAAAGCTTCGCCACTAATTGTTGGACTTGATTTTAAATGTTTTTTACCCTGGTGCTTTATCTTTAAGTTATCATACACAATTGGCGACAATGAAAATCTAATTTGCTTATCGAAAATAAGATTTTCGTTTTGTTCTGTCTCTTGCGCATAACCTGTGGTTAACCCTGCTGATAGCAGTAGCACAATTGTTTGTAATAATACGATTGATTTTTTCATGGTCAATAAGTTTGATTTTTATTTACCTTTTAACAGTATTAATTTTGTTAGTCGTTTTAGTTGTTTAAAACGGGATTTGAAACTACAAGATCATATATTAAACGCCTTTTTCGAAAATAAAGTATAAACATATTATCTTAGTACATGACAAAAAATTATTGATGGTTCGAGGTTCTAGGTACGGGTGCGTGGACGTTAACTAAATAACCATTAAGGAGTTAATAAAAATTTAGGAAAGACAGCGTCTTTATGATATGGTTGATTTTTGAAGATTCATGTTTTTGGATTAGCTCATTTTTTGTCCGTAGGACAACATTTGATTAACCATAGGCGCAAGCCTATGGGTGTG
>DAOSIN010000100.1:0-6720 GCA_035366675.1 Salinivirgaceae bacterium
ACACCGAAAACAGCAGGTTCAAGAATATTGTGAATTCCTTTTCCAAAACCACCACCAATTATGACTAAATCGGCATATCTGTAAAGCGTTGATAACATTCCTATGTTGTCTATTATCAAAACTTCTGTATTCGATAGGTCGGTGTTGGGATTAATTTCGGAGTATTTAATGGTCTTTTTAGATATTTTCGATACAATTTGCTGCACATGCCCTTTGTCTATTTCGTGTGGTGCAATTATATATTTGAAATCGTTATCCGATTCGTTGATATATCTTGTTAAAATATCTTCATCTGGCTGCCATGTGCTGCCTGCAACTATTGTAAACTTATTGTTTTTAAATGTTTTGGCAATCTCTATCTCTTTGCCGTTTTGGGCAACCTGAATAACTCTGTCAAAGCGAGTATCGCCACCAATCGTGTAGTTTTTAATATTAATTTTATCTAGTAGTTGTGCTGATGTTTGATTTTGAAGGAAAAAATGGTCAAAGCAGTTTAATTGTTTGCGGAACCAAAATCCCCACCACTTAAAAAAGTGATGGCTTGGACGAAATATTCCCGATATTAACCAGACAGGTATGTTTCTGTTTTTCAGCACTTTCAGATAATTATACCAAAACTCATACTTTACAAAAAGCGCAACAGTAGGATTAGTAATAGTTACAAAATTTCTTGCATTGCTGATTGTATCTGACGGCAAATAGCATACATAATCGGCGTGGGCATATTTTTTCCTGATTTCATAACCTGATGGCGAGAAAAAAGTCAACAGAATAAATAGATTATCACTCTTCCCTTTGATAGATTCAATAACAGGCCGTCCCTGTTCAAATTCTCCTAAGCTTGAACAATGCACCCAAACAACAGGCTTAGTATTGTTTTTCATGGCATTTTTCAAGTCCCGTTTCCAGTTCTTACGACCATCAATCCACAATTTTGCTTTTTGGTTTTTTACTGAGACTAACCTAATAGCCAAGCTGTATAAACTAATGCCGAGGGTATATAATAGTCGCATTATCAGGATTTTAGTAGTAGTAGATATCTTCAGCTTCTCGTTTGATAAACGAAATTATCCATCCGGCCTTAATTGTTGCCATAAACTCATTGTAACGACTATCGTCTTTACGCATTAACGTAAAATCCCAGCTGCGACGGTTTTGTGTCCAAGCTTCGGTAAACTCAACACCAATAAAAAAGTTCCAAAAGTTTTTATTGTGAAAATAAGTGTAGCCTATAAATTGAGTTAGGGCAAAGCCGTTCGACAACCTATCGTAACCTTTTACATAGTCGCCCATAATTTGAGGAACGTTGTTGCCGCGCTGGTCAATCCAGTATTTCGATTGGAAAAAGCCTCCGCCTAAAGAGACTGTAATGCCCGAGTTGGGATTATGTGCATATTTCGAGAAAATATATCCTACTTTAGTGGTTATTTGCATTCCTCTCATACCTCTTGAAAACTCGGCAGGTTGTCCATATTCGTTAGTCAAGGTGCCGTTTGAGTTTAAGATTAATTTCAGTGGGTCTTCGCCTTTGTAACCTTCTCCAAACAATACTAACCCCTCTGCTGATAGAGAGATATTGTTTTTGAATTTCATCATAAAAGAGGAACCTGCTTGACCAAAAAAGTTATATCTGTGATTTAAATCACCCATTGGGTAACAGAAACCTATATTTGCAGACAGTGTAGTTAATGTTAGAGAGTCTTTTTTTATACTTTGTGATTTTGCATTGAAAAAAATAGAAACTATTAATAATATGGTGGTCAATGCCTTAATTACTAACTTGTTGACAGCTAAAAGTTTCATATAGCGATTATTATATAACATTATATTTTGGAGCTTTAGTCTTATAAAACCCAAAAGTAGTAAAATATAGTTAAAAGTTTATAAAGTTAGTAAAGTTAAAAGTTAGTAGAACGCAGATGACACAGATGTAACATATTCACACAGATTTTTATCCGTGCAAATCAGTTTAATCCGTGTTATCTGTGTTCCATTCGTAATTCGTAATTGCTAATTGTTATTAACTGGTTCAAAATTCATATTATAGAATGCAAACGACCACAGGTCAGCATACTCTTGGATAACCATAGACATTGGTTTTCCTGCACCGTGTCCTGCTTTTGTGTCTATTCTTATTAAAACAGGGTTGTTGCCAGTGTATGTTGCTTGCAGTGCTGCAATATACTTGAATGAGTGAGCAGGAACAACACGGTCATCGTGGTCGGCTGTGGTTACTAATGTTGCTGGATATGTTTCAGAATTAACATTGTGAAGAGGACTATATCCTTTCAAATAAAGAAACATCTCTTCGCTATCTTCGCTTGTACCGTAGTCAGTTGCCCAATAGCGTCCAATTGTAAACTTATGATAACGAAGCATATCCATAACTCCAACAGCGGGGAATGCAACTGCAAACAGTTCAGGACGTTGGTTGGCTACTGCTCCAACAAGAAGTCCGCCGTTAGAACCGCCTTGAATAGCCAAACGTTTATTGCTTGTGTATTTATTCTCGATTAGATATTCGGCTGCTGCAATAAAATCATCGAAAACATTTTGTTTTTGAAGTTTTGTTCCGGCTTTGTGCCATGTTTCGCCATATTCGCCACCGCCGCGAATGTTTGCCACAGCGAAAACACCGTCGTTTTCAAGCCAAATAAGTCGCGTGACACTGAAAGATGGTGTTATGCTGGCATTAAATCCGCCATAACCATAGAGTAGGGTGGGGCGATTTCCGTCTAACTCAAGACCTTTTTTGTGTACAATAAACATCGGGACTTTTGTTCCATCTTTACTTGTATAGAAAATCTGTTTTGTCTCATATTTTGAAGCATCAAAATCAACAGCTGAACTTTCATATAGTTCTGATTTATTGGAAGTTACATCATATCTGTATATAGTAGATGGAGTTGTAAATGATGTTACTACATAGAAAGTTTCGTTATCTTTCAATTTTCCGCTAAAACCGCCAATACTTCCAACTTCTTGATTATCTAAATCGTAAAGATAATTTCCCGACAGATCAAAAATGCGGATTTTAGAGTGTGCGTCTTCCATATAAGATGCTATTATTTTGCCACCAACCAATGAAATACCACGTAATACTCCCTCAGCCTCTGGGATAAAATCAACCCAGTTATTGCGTTCTGGCTTGAGAGGGTCAACGGCTACAATCTTATTTTTTGGTGCTCCGTTGTCGGTCATAATCAATAGCTTACCATTAATATGGTCAATTACATAATACGAAGACTCGAAATTGTCAACTAAAACAGTTTGCTTTTGTGTCTTCATATCTTTGATATACAAAGCATTGCCAGTGGTGGACTCTGTTACAGATATGCTCATATATTTCATATCTTCTGTAATGCCCGCACTAAAGCTCCAATCCGGATGTTTTGTATCTTCATAAACCAATTTATCTTTCGATTGTGGAGTGCCAACTTCGTGATAATAAATTTTGTTGTTTTCATTAACACCTTTAAGCTCATCTCCTGCTTTTGGTTCGGGATACCGTGAATAATAAAATCCGTTTTTGTACCACGTTATACCAGAGAATTTTACCCACTGGATATGGTCATCTAAATCTTTTCCTGTCTCAATCTCTTTTACGAAAAATTCGTTCCAGTCTGAGCCTCCTCTTGAAATCCCGTATGCCAAATATTTTCCACATTCAGATACCGAGAATTGAGTCAAAGAGACGGTACCATCATCGCTTAAAAGATTTGGGTCGAGCAAAACTTTCGGTTCTTCGTCAAGTGAACGTGTGTAATAAGCTACACTTTGATTTTGTAATCCATCGTTTTTGAAAATAAAATAGTAACCGCCTTTTTTGAACGGAGCAGAATTACGTGGATAGTCCCAAAGTTCAGTCAATCGGTTTTTAATGTAATCGCGAAATGGGATTTTCGATAAATAGTTTTGTGTAATTTCGTTTTGTGCATTTACCCAGTTTTTGGTTTGCTCCGAGTTGTCATCTTCAAGCCAGCGATAAGGATCAGCAACCTCATGTCCAAAATAGACATCAACCGTATCAACTTTTGCAGTTTCGGGATACACAATTTTCTCTTTTGCTTTGTTAGCGCACGATACCGCAATAAGCAATACCGGCAAAATAAAAATTAACTTTTTCATTGTCATATTGTTAAAAACTTTTGATTTAATATTTTATTAATTAAAAAAACGTTGCAAGTTACAGATTTTTTATAGACAACAAAAGGACGACTTTTATAAAAATCAATAACTGTTTTTGGACTACTACAACGAACATGCCAACCTAAACTTTACACTCGAAAACCAGACTTTAATTCTGTTTTATCATTTCTTAATGATATGTTATTTATCAAAAACAGTGTGATATATGGGTACTATAATCGTATATTCGGCGTTATTTTGCAATTAAACATAAATTTTAGTTTATTTTTGCACTCGATTTTGAAAGCTTAAATTAACAATGATACAGGAAGATTTATTTAAAAAGATTATAGCCCACTCGAAAGAGTACGGGTTTGTGTTTCAGTCGAGTGAGATTTATGACGGTTTAAGCGCAGTTTATGACTACGGACAAAACGGTGTGGCATTGAAATCTAATATCCGCGAATACTGGTGGAAAACAATGACTATGCTTAATGAAAACATTGTTGGTATTGATTCAGCAATATTTATGCACCCAACTATTTGGAAGGCTTCCGGTCATGTTGGAGCGTTCAACGACCCATTGATTGATAATAAGGATTCAAAAAAACGATATCGTGCAGATGTTTTAGTTGAAGAGCATATTCAAAAAATTGAGGATAAGATTAATAGAGAGATAACTAAGGCGCAAAAGCGTTTTGGTGACAGCTTCGATAGAGAACAGTTTGTTACAACAAATCAACGTGTTTTGGGCTACTCGGCTGAAATAAAGGATATTCAAAAACGTTTGGCTGACGTTCAAAATAACGACGATTTAGAGGGATTCAAAAAATTGATTGAAGATTTACAAATTGTGTGTCCAGTCAGTGGTTCACGTAATTGGACAGATGTACGTCAGTTTAACTTAATGTTTGAAACTAAGTTAGGCTCTGTTAGTGATGATGCTAATACAATTTATTTAAGACCTGAAACGGCTCAAGGAATTTTTGTTAATTACCTGAATGTTGCTAAAACAGGGCGTATGCGCTTACCGTTCGGAATTGCTCAAGTAGGTAAGGCGTTTCGTAATGAAATAGTTGCTCGTCAGTTTATTTTCCGTATGCGCGAGTTTGAGCAAATGGAGATGCAGTTTTTTGTTAAGCCGGGTGAGGAGATCAAATGGTTCGAGTACTGGAAAAAAACACGTATGGCATGGCATCAAAACCTGGGAATTGACAAAAGTAGATTTAGATATCACGATCACGAAAAGCTTGCACACTACGCCAACGCAGCAACAGACATTGAGTTTGAATTTCCAATAGGTTTCAAAGAGGTTGAAGGAATCCACTCACGCACCGATTTTGATTTGAAACAACATCAAGAGTTTTCAGGTAAAAAATTACAATATTTTGATAACGAAACAAATACAAGCTATGTGCCGTATGTTGTAGAGACATCGATAGGGCTTGATAGAATGTTTTTATTGGTGTTGTCAGCCGCCTATAAGGAAGAAGTTGTTGAGAATGAAGGAAGGTCAGATACGCGAGTTGTGTTGCAAATACCAGCTCCTCTTGCACCTGTAAAAGTTGCAGTTTTTCCATTAGTAAATAAAGATGGATTACCAGAAAAAGCAACCGAAATATTTAACAATCTGAAATATGACTTTACTTGTCAATACGATGAGAAAGACAGCATAGGTAGAAGATATCGACGACATGATGCAATTGGAACACCATATTGTATAACAATCGATCATGACACCTTGGATACCAATACAGTTACTTTACGTGATCGCGATACGATGGAACAAGAACGCATCCCGATTGATAAGCTAATTGAAATAGTTGAAGGTAAGGTTTCTATGAGTAATTTATTGCGTAAATTAGATAAATTATTTTAAATTTGGAGTTTCTTTTTTAAATTAATTTGACATTGTTAATTGTTAGTTGATGATTGTGACCCCCAAACTGAAAAAATTATAGCCGTATGAAAAAAGCTCTAAACCGTATTTTTCTTGCCGTTTTGTTAGTGTGTAACTTTGCCTTTAATGCTAAATCACAGGTTAAAACAGAGAGAGAAGAGAAAATAGAGAAGTATAAATTCGAAAAAAGAATAGTAGGACCACGACATTCCAAAAGTAGTGTGCTTGAAATAATGGTTGATAAATACAATAATTATTTTGTAGCAACATTTAGAGCAGAAAGAGCATCACATACTTATTTGAAGATTTATAAACTTTACACTTGGGAAGAGTTGGTATCCTTGCGTATGAACGATAATCGTATAGAGTTGTATAACAGTACCTTTGACGCAGAAGGCGAATATTTTTATGCAAATACAGATATTTTTAGAAATCGATTTAAAAAAATCAATATTAAGACCAAGGAAGTTGAAGAAGTAAATTGTAATGCAACACCAATTGGTTGTAAGAAAATTGAGCCACGACAATATACAACCGAATCTTATACAGAAAACAACCATTACATAATATACCGACCTGACAAGTATCAAAACTCGATACTTATATTAAAAAGCAAGGATCTAATTGAAGCCGAAAAGGCTAGGACGCCAAACTTTTTATTAGATGAAGAAGAAGATGAGCAACTTACTGAA
>DAOSIN010000101.1:0-6715 GCA_035366675.1 Salinivirgaceae bacterium
AAAGGGCGGAAAAGTTATCTATAAGCCTGATTTGCAGCCCGATATTTCTGCCGTTAAGGCTGCCGGATGGCAACAACCCGAAGTTTTCTCTGCGAAAGGGCGTGACGGAAAAACCGATATTTGGGGCATGATTGTTCGTCCTTCAAATTTCGACTCTTCGAAAAGATATCCAGTTATCGAATATATCTATGCCGGACCGCACGATTCTCACGTACCAAAGCGGTTCGCTATCGAGCATCGATATACTTCTGCCATTGCTGAGTTGGGATTTATCTTTGTGATGATAGACGGAATGGGAACAGCAAACCGCTCTAAAGCCTTTCACGACGTCTGTTGGAAAAACCTAAAAGATGCAGGCTTCCCCGACCGAATTGCGTGGATAAAGGCTGCTGCAGCGAAATATCCAGAGATGAATATCGACAATATGGGTATTTACGGAATGTCAGCAGGCGGACAAAGCACTATGGGAGCACTTCTGTTTTATCCCGAATTTTACAAAATGGGTGTTTCGTCGTGTGCATGTCACGATAACCGAATGGATAAAATTTGGTGGAACGAACAGTGGATGGGATACCCTATCGGCGAGCATTACGCGGAATCTTCCAATATGGAGAATGCTCACCTTCTGCAAGGAAAATTGATGCTTATTTTGGGTGAATTGGACAACAACGTTGACCCGTCAAGCACATTGCAGGTGGTTAACGAGCTCGTCAAACACGATAAGGATTTCGAGTTTGTGATGCTTCCGGGAGAAAGGCACACTATGGGCGGGAAATATGGAGAGAGAAAGCGTCGCGATTTCTTTGTTAAGCACATTCTCAAAATCGAGCCTCCACAATGGAGCAACAATAATAATCAATAAAATATAAAGCTTATGTTCTCAAAAGAAACTTACATATCGAGAAGAGAGAAATTGAAAAAACAATTTCAATCAGGAATTCTACTTTTTTTAGGTAACGACGAGTGCGGAATCAATTATGAAGACAATACCTACTTTTATCGTCAGGACAGCAGTTTTCTATACTATTTCGGAATAAGCAAGCCCAATCTTGCAGCATTAATCGATATAGACGAAAACAGAGAGTATATTTTTGGTGATGAAGCTACCATAGATCTGATTGTTTGGACAGGTTCCCAACCTACCATACAGGAATTAGCTGATAGGGTTGGTGTTAAGAATACCGATAGTTTATCACGTTTAACGGAAAAAATAAAGAAAACTGATAAGAAGAAAATCCACTACCTACCACCCTATCGCCCAGAGCATATTTTGAAACTCAATCACCTTTTGGGATATTCTAGAGAAGAAATCTCTGCAAAAGCAAGCAAAAAGTTGATTGAAGCAATTGCTAATCAGCGTAATATCAAGTCGGAAGAGGAGATTGTAGAAATTGAAAAGGCGGTTACCGTAACGTCAGAGATGCACAAGAGAGCCATGAATTTTGCTAGTCCCGGCATGACGGAAGCACAAGTAGCTGCCGTAGTTCACGAAACTGCACTTGCTGCGGGCGGAAATCTCTCTTTCCCAATTATTGCCACTATCAACGGGCAATTCCTTCATAATCACTATCATGGTAATACCATAAAAGAGGGTCAACTCTTTTTGTTGGATGCTGGTTACGAAACACCTTTAGGATATGCCGGAGATATGAGCAGTACTTTTCCCGTATCTGAAAAATTTACCGAACGTCAGAAGGAGATTTACCAGATAACATTGGAAGCCCACAACAACGCTATTAAAATGGCAAAGCCCAACGTCAACTTCAAAGATGTGCATCTGCATGTTTGCGAAACTATTTTCGACGGGCTTAAAGCTCTCGGCTTAACGAAAGGCAACACGCAAGATGCCGTGGCAAACGGAGCTCACGCGCTATTCTTCCCTTGCGGAACAGGTCACCTAATGGGATTAGATGTGCACGATATGGAGAATTTAGGAGAGGTGATTGTTGGATATAACAATGTGCCCAAAAGCACACAATTTGGCTTAAAATCACTTCGATTGGGAAGACCACTTGAACCCGGTTTTGTAATCACCATCGAACCCGGAATCTATTTTATACCTGAACTGATTGACCATTGGAGAGTAAATAAAATCAATACCGATTTTATCAATTTCGATAAAGTTGATAAATATCGCGACTTTGGAGGTATCCGCAACGAAGAGGATCTGTTAATTACAGAAACAGGAAATCGCATACTCGGCAAGCCGCTGGCTAAAAGCATCGAAGATGTGGAAGCTGAAAGAAGAGTTGCGTTTATGAAATAGTTAACAAAGGAATGGTTCAATGTATTAGTCATTGATTTTACAGGCATATATTCTGTAAGTATTAAAAACGAATGAAAAATAATATACGAATGTTGTAACTATGTTTCGTAAATTACACGTTGCCAACAAGGCAAAAAAATTACTACTAAAAAGATATTATTATGCAGACAACAGATAACATATTTTACAAACCTAGAAAATACAACACAATTGAATTATGGAAGAATGTTAAAGATGAACAATGGAATGATGCCAATTGGCAGATAAAAAATTCAATACGAAGTGTTGAACAGTTAAAAAAAATTATAAAACTTAATGCCCTTCAAGAAAGCGAAATCGAAAGAACTATAACTACATTAAAAAACGAAGGAAAAGAAGCTTTACGTATTACACCATATTACGCATCACTTATGCAAGAAGACCCGTTCCACCCCATAATGTTATCAAACGAAAAATCGGAAAAACGGCTTGACCCAATTTTTTGGCAAAGTGTACCTACACCTGCAAATTTATTATTCCTAGATACCGGTCTTGAAGGAGCTATGAATGAAAACTCACGAAGCTATGGGGCTGTTTATCAACGGTATCCTAACAGAGTTGCTCTTTTTGTTGCTGAAAACACAAGCTGTGCTTCATATTGTGTTCACTGCCAAAGAGCAAAATCGTTAGATTGTTCTGCTGATGTTAATAGCACTGAAATAAATAAGGGGTTGTTTTATATCGGATACAATAAAAATATTAATGAAGTTCTTGTTACCGGAGGCGATGCATTGATGATAAGTAAACCTCGTTTGCAATATGTGTTGGAAGAATTAAGCAGAATACCACATCTTCGGGCAATAAGAATTGCAACCCGAGTCCCTGTAGTAATGCCAATGGGAATTACAGAGGATTTGTTGGAATTAATAAATATAGCGGCAAACAAATACAACAAAGGGGTTGACAAGTATGTATATTTCATGACACACATTAATCATTATCAAGAAATAACAGAAGATTTGGAAACAGCTGTAAAAAAAATACGCAAACATGGTTTTACAATTAGAAATCAAACCGTTCTGCTAAATCATGTTAATGACTACTATAAAACCTTAGCAGAAACTTTTAGAAGAATGTTTTGGATAGGCATTCATCCATATTATTTATTACAATGCCATAAGGAAAAAGGAATTGTTCATTTTATTACACCTATTCAAATTGGAGAAATATATATGAAGCATTTGCAAGGTTGGATTTCAGGTGTAACAGTTCCAAGATATGCTGCAAATATTGAAGGCGGTGGTGGGAAAGTTCTCTTGATGCCATCAGGACATGATACTATGAATATTGAAACAAATATTGATGATAAGATTTTTGAAAGCTATGCAACAATAAATACATGGGATGGTAAAACAATGTACAGATACGAAGCTCTTGGCAGAACTTCTCAAGATGAATTTGAAAATGGAGTTAAAATCATGGATGAATTTATAGGTAGAAAAGGTGCGTTTCTTCCAAAGCTAATTATTGTTGATAACGAAGGTAAATATATTGAAACTACTAATAGAACGAAATTACCGAAAATTGAAAAATTGAAAAAATCTGAACTGCTCGGATATGATATATTTGAAAAAAATATGCCATTGACCAATCCGACTGATATTGTGGTTGAATTGGAAAAACAATTTAAAAACTCAAAATATTGCAGAGATAATTGAAAATATTGTAGATGGGAACGCTCAGTTGGTAACAAAAGCTAAAGTCAAGCAGACAGCAAGTGCCAATTTGAAAAGTATTACAACTTATAAACTTTATCGCTGGTTGACTGTGACATGCTCCGAAGTACCCGCCAGCTTTTAGCCTCAACCGTTGGGCTTAATTGTAAGAGACAAAGAAACATATAAATATAAAAATAAAGAATATGAAACGAACATGCCAACCTTCTATGAAGGTACAAGGTGAAAGTAAAAAGGAACTTTATAAACTTTTTACTTTTAACTGTATAGCATGTGAGTTCCATATAACCTTAAACTGAAAAAATTATAAACACATGAAAGTTAATTTATTGATTTTGACATTATTAGTTACTGTAAATCTTTATAGTAACGAGATTGACACGTTAAAACTTAGTTCAGAGATTAAAAATGTAACTCTGTTTTTTGATGGAGCACAGATTACAAGAGAAGTGAATATAAACGTTTTAAAGGGAAAACATCTTTTCGTGTTAGAAAACTTGCCTGCCGAAATAAACCCACAGAGTATTCAAATTGACAATAATCAAAAAGGAGAAATCCTTTCTGTAAAACATGAATTGGTTAACCCAACAGAGAAAAGTAAACCAATTTTAGAATACGAGGAGAAAATTAAACTACAGAAGATTAAACTGCAAAATATTACAAATGAGATAAATGTCTATGACATAGAGGAAAAAATATTATTGGACAATAGTATTTTAAATAAAAAAGATGTCGGGACATCGATAACAGAAATAAAAGAAGCATCGACTTTCTATCGCACAAAACTAAATGAGATTAGACAAAATAAACTAAAACTGACAGTTGAGACAGATTCGATAAAGGAAAATATTCAGAATTTATATTTAGAATTGAACAAAAGATTTTCACAAGAACAAAAACCATACAGCAAAATTGTATTCACTTTTGACACCAAAGAACAGATAAACGCAACCTTTAAGATTAGCTATTATGTCTCGTCTGCTGGTTGGACACCCTTGTACGATTTCAGAGTTAATGATATAAACGAACCTTTAAATCTGGTTTACAATGCAAATATTTTTCAATCAACAGAAGAAGATTGGAACAATATAAATCTAACACTATCGACAAATAGACCCTCTTTAAGCAATTTGAAACCAGAATTAGAAACTTGGTTTATCGAGAGAAGAAATAATTATCAAAAGAAAAATATCGTTAACAAACAGTCCACATTGCGGGGTTGTGTTACTGATAGAGAAACCAAAGAACCTATTCCTTTTGCAAACATAGTAATCTATAACAATGGAGAAGTGATTATAGGTGGCACAACTGATTTTGATGGAATATTCACTATTAAATCCATAAAATCAGGCACATATGATGTAAAAGTTTCATCTGTCGGCTATGAAACCTTAGAAATGAAAGGTGTAGTTTTAAAACCAGATAGAATTACTTTTCTAGATTTCAATATTCAACCAAGCACCATGTTGTTACAAGAAGTTCAAATAGTTGATTACAAAGTGCCATTGATTAACAAAGACAAAACATCTTCAGGAGGTACGATTGCTGCAGATGAAATTTATACAATGTCCGGACGTTCAGACGATGCTCTTGCTGCAACAGTAGGTGGTGTAAGAGGTGCGAAAAATGATGAGATCGTTTATTTTGTTGAAGGCTATGAATCTAACACTAACATTACAAGTTTGGAGTATAAAATAGATATTCCATATTCAATACCATCGGACGGTAAAGATTATAATGTCAAAATCAAAGAAGTTAAAGTTCCTGTAAATTTTGTTTTCAAAAGTGTTCCTAAATTAGATAATGATGTTTTCCTTATTGCTGAAATAAATAATTGGTCAAAATTAGACCTATTATCTGGTAAATCAAGCATTTACTATAATGGTGTTTTTACTGGACATTCTGAAATTGATGTAGAAAACTTAAAAGACACATTAGCAATTTCCTTAAATAGAGATAAAAATATTTTAGTTGAAAGAACCTTGCTAAAGGAAAAAAATGAAAAACAGTTTATAGGAAATAATATTAAAGAGACTATTAATTGGAGTATCACAGTAAAAAATAATAAAACTGTCAAGACTAAACTGTTTATTGAAGATCAATTTCCTATTTCAGAAAATAAATCAATCGTGATTGAAAAACTTGAAAAATCAAATGGTAATGTGGATGAAAAAACAGGGAAAATAATCTGGGAGCTTGAACTCGAACCAAACGAGAAAAAAGAATTGACTTTAAAATATTCAGTCAAATATCCTAATTACATGAGACTAAACATTGAATGAAAGAATAACTAAATCCAACAAAGGCTAAAATCGAGCGGGCGGATAGTGGTAATTTGAAAGGCACTACACTTAGTAAATCCATCGCGGGCTGACATTAAATGTTTCGAAATGCCTGCCAGCTTTTAGCCTTGACCGTTTTCTGTCATTGTAAACAAACAGCCGTGCAAAATTTATGACACTAAAAGATGACAATAAGACAAATTTTTAGTACTTTCGTAGTACTTAAATTTAAAGTAGTTGAAAGTTATTTGTTCAAATTATGCCCTATAATATATTTATTTTCTACTTTTATAGATTGTTATTTCTTGTTTTTAAAGCTTAACTAAATTAAATTTAAAACACATGTCAAAAGATATTAAAGAAGAAGCCTTAAAGTATCACTCTGAAGGCAGAGCTGGTAAAGTGGAGGTAATACCCACAAAATCATATTCAACACAGTATGATTTGACGTT
>DAOSIN010000102.1:0-577 GCA_035366675.1 Salinivirgaceae bacterium
AGGCTACAAAGTTATTTTTTTTGATGTTCGATTGCAAATCGTGAGAACTTAATGGCTATTTAATTAACCTCCTCGCATCCCGCACCTCGCACCACGCACCTTGCAACCAAAAATAGCATAGACTTTTTAAGTGAACCCTAATTAAGCAAAATCAACATGTTTGTAAACCACAGTATATCAACCATATACACAATGTATACGATATTGTAACATTTATTTATCAAAAAAGAGGTTTTTTATTTGGTAGTCTGAAAATTATTTTGATATATTTGCAATATCATTTTAATATCATTTTAAATCAATAAATTTAATATCATGAAGAAGAAAGAAGAAAATTTTACAGGATTTAAAGCATCGGGAGTATTGATGCTGTTGATAGTTCCTATTGTGCTCATAGCTATTGTTTATGGAATATATAACATAGCTATATCAGAAGTGATTAGCGAAGGCTTAATGGTTGGCTTAATTATTTTCTTAGTGCTCGTATTTTTTGCCTTTGCTGTTCTTTCAATAATTGGCTTCGTTGGGTTCTATAATAACAAAGCCAATTATTGAAAGAACAGCAAAGGCAAAAAAT
>DAOSIN010000102.1:587-6706 GCA_035366675.1 Salinivirgaceae bacterium
ATTATAGAACCCAACGAAGCTGTTGTTATGGTGTTTTTTGGAAAATACAATGGCACAATAAAACAGAATGGTTTCTTTTGGGTAAATCCATTTTATGTAAAAAAGAAGTTAACTCTAAGGGCTAGAAACTTAGATGCCGACCCCATTAAGGTTAACGACAAAACCGGAAACCCGATAATGATAGGCGTTGTGGTTGTTTGGAGAATTGCCGATACATACAAAGCTTCATTTAACATCGATAACTCGTCAATGGCAGTTGGAGCACCTGCTGCAGGTGCAGTTATGAAAATGAACGAAAAGATGCGAGCTTACGAAAATTTCGTAAAAATACAGAGCGACTCTGCATTACGCCATGTAGCAGGGATGTTTGCCTACGATGCGTCTAACACAGTATCGGACAAAGAGTTAACCTTACGTTCGAGTGCAGACGAAATAAACCAAATTCTTGAAAATCAAATGTCTGAAAGACTTGGTATTGCAGGAATTGAGATTGTCGAGGCTCGTATTAGCTACTTAGCCTATGCGCCTGAAATAGCAGCTGTTATGCTACGTCGCCAACAGGCTGATGCAATTATCGCTGCTCGCGAAAAAATTGTAGAAGGTGCTGTTGGAATGGTTGAATTGGCATTAAAACAACTTTCCGAAAAGCATATAATAGAACTTGACGACGATAAAAAAGCAGCTATGGTTAGTAATCTTATGGTGGTTCTTTGCTCTGAAGAATCTACCTCTCCTGTAATAAACGCGGGAACTTTACATCAATAGAATAATATTTTTTTCGACATCGCACGCTTTGCAAAGATAAACAAGCAAAGCGTGCTTTATTAAAATATACGAACAGAATAATTAATGTAAAATCAGAATTAAATCCATGTTAACTAACAGATAGAGAGATGTCAAAGAAAAAATCATTTGTATTGCGGATTGATCAAGAAAAGTTTAACGCCATTGAAAAGTGGGCTGCAGACGAGTTTCGCAGTGCAAACGGCCAGATAGAGTGGATTATTGACCAAGCTTTACGAAAGGCTGGTCGTTTAAAATCAGGTTCAAATAAAATCAATAATTCGCAAGAGACAGATAAAACAGAAACATAATTGATTAATAGTTAATCCCACTTACCATAAACATTCACGATTACCCAATAAAGCTTTATATTGACGGAGAAAAAACTACCTTTGTAGCTGAAATATTCTGATTGCTATTTAATGACACTAAACTATATATCAATATGCTAAAAAGAAAAGACCTGTTTTTTATTTTGGGATGTATTGTTTTTATAACGCCATTTATTATTTCAGAAACTGTTTACAACGTGTACGTTGAATACAACAAAAATCATGGAATGATAATGTCGTTCGTGAAATTTAGTATATTGGCTACTGCCGGCGAAGTTATCGGTTTGCGAATACGAACAGGCAATTATAATCAAAAAGGGTTTGGAATTATACCACGTGCAATTGTATGGGGATTTCTTGGACTAACCATTAAAATGGCTTTTGTAATATTTAGCGCTGGAACTCCAGAACTTTTGAGTTATCTTGGTTTAGAAAATGCGAGAACTGCTTTGGCAGGTGATTTTACAACCACAAAACTTTTCGTAGCTTTTATGATATCGACAACAATGAACATTGTTTTTGCACCTATAATGATGACATTGCATAAAATAACCGATACTCATATAGTTGCGAATGGCGGCGCTATTTCAGCCCTTTTTAAACCCATAAAGTTTCGCAAAATTTTCAATGAACTAAACTGGGACGTTCAGTGGAATTTCGTCTTTAAAAAAACTATCCCTCTATTCTGGATTCCTGCACACACAATAACATTCTTGCTACCTAACGAATTTCAAGTATTATTTGCAGCATTGTTGGGCGTGGCATTAGGTGTTATTTTAGCTATAGCTGCACAAATGGGCAAAAAATAGTCACATAAAATGATATCTGTCAATCAATTAACATTAAGGTTTGGCGATTTTACACTCTTTGAAAACATCTCGTTTTTGATTAACGAACGAGACCGCATTGGACTTGTAGGACGCAACGGAATTGGCAAAACAACCCTGATGAAAATATTGAACAGAGAGATGCTATATGATGAGGGTAGTTTGTCTTTTCCAAATCAATGTACTGTTGGATATCTGCCTCAACATTTAGAATTTAACGACCATTTGACCTTAATGGAGGAAACTAATACAGCATTCCATGAAGTTAATTTACTTGAAAAACAAATAGAAGAAATCACAAAAGAGGTTTCCAACAGAACTGACTATGAATCAGAAAGCTATCTTGAATTGATAAACAAGCTCGCCGAATACACTGATAGATATCATATTTTAGGTGGCGACAAGCGCACCGCTCTAATAGAACAGACACTTAAAGGGTTAGGATTTTTAACCTCTGATTTTGAGCGACCTACAAACGAATTTTCAGGAGGTTGGCGAATGCGTATAGAGTTGGCAAAACTAATTCTTCAAAAACCCGATTTGCTGATGTTGGACGAACCTACAAATCACCTTGATATTGAGGCTATTGAGTGGTTAGAGACGTTTCTGAAAGATTACCCGGGCGCAGCGCTTATAATATCTCACGACCGCAGATTTTTAGATTCGCTGACAAATCGCACTATAGAAATTGCCAACAAGCAAATTTACGATTACCCTGTCCCCTACTCCAAATACGTCAATTTGATGGAGGAACGCATGGAATCGCAACAAGCTGCTTACGACAACCAACAGAAAAAGATAAAAGACACACAAGAGTTTATCGACCGCTTTCGCTACAAAGCCACAAAAGCTGTGCAAGTGCAGAGTAGAATAAAATCGCTCGAGAAAATGGAAATAGTCGAAGTGGACAATTTCGACCAAGCGACTATGAACATTAAGTTCCCTCCCTCTCCGCGCTCTGGCGATGTGGTTGTTGAGGCTGAAAATATTTCGGTAAGTTATGGCTCGTTGCAAGTATTTAATAATGTAGGAATTACAATTGAACGTGGCGAAAAGGTTTCGTTCGTTGGCAGAAATGGCGAGGGAAAAACCACAATGGTTAAGGCAATATTAAAGGAAGTTGAGACTTCGGGGGGATACCTTAAAATTGGTCACAACGTAAAGACAGGATATTTTGCACAACATCAAAACGAACTTTTAGACCCAGAAAAGACTGTTTTTCAGACAATTGACGATATTGCAACCGGAGAGATGCGCACAAAAACACGCGATATTCTTGGAGCATTCCTCTTTTCAGGCGAAGATGTCGATAAACCTGTAAAAGTCCTGTCAGGTGGAGAAAAGGCGAGATTGGCGCTATCGTGTATGTTGTTAGAACCTATAAATTTACTTATCTTAGACGAGCCTACACACCACTTGGATATGATTTCCAAAAATATACTAAAACAGGCTCTGCTTCAATATGATGGAACTTTAATAATTGTCTCACACGACCGCGATTTCCTTGATGGATTAACCGACAAGGTTTATGAGTTCCGAAACAAAAAGGTGCACGAACATCGAGGCGGAATAGAAACTTTCTTGGAAAAACGAAGACTTGAACGATTACAAGACCTTAACACAAACGCAAAACTACAAACGGGTCAAGAACAAAAACAGGAAAACGAAAACACTTCTGCCAATAAAATACTATTTAACCAGCAAAAAGAGTTCGATAGAGAAATACGCAAAGTACAAAACCAAATTGAGAAGATTGAAAACGAAATACATTCGCTTGAAAATGAGTTAGAAACATTACAAGAGGTTCTTTCAAATCCTGAAAATATAACTGACGAGGAGCCTTTTTTACAATATAGTGCTATTCAGAAAAAATTGGAAGAGCTGTCCAGTACATGGTTGGAATACTCTGAGGAGGCGGAGAGGTTGAGTAAACTAAAATTAGAAGGTAGAAATTAGAAGTAGAAAGGGATTAACTGCTAATAATTATCACTATGAAATTAATATCTTATTGTAAAGTTTGTTTTACTCTTCTTTTAACTCTTGTTTCTTGCAGCAGAGAAAAAGTAGAGTTAATTAATCCTAATACGCAGAGTTTGCCTTATGATATTGTTATCAATGGCGGTATTCTAACGATGCAGGGAAAGCAATTCTTGCAAATAACAAAACCCTTAGTGTGGATTACCGATACTGTTATGCCTGTTTCTGGTGCTGTGGTTGAACTATCAGATGGAGAGAATACTTATTTATACAAAGAAACATCTATACCCGGCGAGTATGAAACAGTTTTAGATATTAAAGGCGAAGTTGGTAAGGTGTACACCCTAAAGGTTAGCTATAACGGAAAGTTATATTTCGCTTCGGATAGCTTAATAGAGACTAAACCTATATCTGTTGACGAAATTCCTATTAAGGAAATAAAACATTTGGAAGGTAGGATATATACAAACATTGACACCCATACTTTTGGCTACGAAACCTCAAATATTTGGATTATAAACACACGATACTATGATTCTTTGGGCAATGAGTTCTTACCACAGCTAATTCCTATACAGATAATTAAATATAGGAATTTTATTTTTTATACGCACAAAGGCGTATTGCATCAAGGTTTATTCCCCACAGGGTTCAGCAGTATAGGAAATGCCGGCGCACCAGAAGATACAACTGAATACGCAAAACTTTCCGTATCAGACAGTTATTACAAATATTTGATTTCTATATTTAATATTACAGAGTGGTCATCAGGTTTATTTTCGACCGTGCCCGGCAATGCTCTGACAAACGTAAGCGACGGCGGCGCAGGATATTTTTTCGCGTCTGATGTAAAAACTATTAAGGTTCAATACAAGGACCTAACAGCTTTGAGTAAATAAAAGATTTTGACACATAAACCATTCGAAATTTTCTATAAATTTGTAAATATAAAAAATGAATTTGTTAGTTGAATCTACCAGTTTTAAAGTTGCCCTAATTTGATAAAAATAAGTTCATTGATATTAAATACATTAAAAAAACTTGTTTCACAACGATATGAAATCTAAACTATTAATTGTTGCAATCCTATATTTGGTATTAAATAGCTGTACAAAAGAAAAAATATCAATTGATTTCCTGAAGTCAAATAGTGATTTACCTGAAGTAGTAGTCCATGGTGGAGTTTTGTCTGTACATGGGAGACAATTTGTAAGGCTTTCTGTACCAAAATCTACGATGAAAGGGGATTCATTTATTCCGATTTCAAATGCACATATTACTTTGACTGATGGGGAAAAATATTATTCTTACCAAGAGTCCGAAATTGCAGGAGAATACTACACCATTGATAGCATATTGTTAAGTGCTGGAAAAGAATACACATTAAACATAGAAATTAATGGGAAAAAGTATTTTGCCAAGGATGAAATGAAATTTTGCGATTATCATGGGGTACTTCCTATAAATGAGATAACTTTTGATGAAACTGGCAGGGTTTACACAAAATCTTATATACATAATTTTGGGTTCAGTGATAATAATATGTGGATTCTAAACCATCATTTTGATTCGACAGGTAATCCATATGAGTATTTGAGTCCGAAAACAATAATTGATTATCCAATCATTTTATTTACCCATAATTCTGTTTTACCCCAAGGCTTATTTGCAAATAAGACCGTATGCACGGGCGGTGCTGGTGAGCCAGAACAGTTTGAGGAATACATTAAACTCTCAGTATCAGACAATTATTATAAATATCTCATTTCTTTATTTAATTTAACTGACTGGTCATCTGGATTATTTTCTACCATACCCGGAAATACATATACGAATTTTAGTGATGGAGCAACAGGTTATTTTTTTGCATCAGATGTAAAGAAGATTAGGGTTCAATTCAAAGACCTAACTGCTTTGAGTAAATAAAAGATTTTGTTACATAAACCATTTTTAATTCATAATAAGCAATGAACATAAGCAGAGTAAATTTTTCAAAAAGCTCGCTACTTGTACTGTTTAGTCTTTTTATAAGCCTGGATAGCTTTGCACAACAGCATTTTACCCTTAGTGGCTATGTTAAAGACAAAAACACGGGCGAAGTGCTTATTGGAGCAGCCGTTTACAATAAAAGCACCTATAAAGGCACGGTTAGTAATGCTTACGGCTTTTACTCCCTATCGTTACCATCTGGTAAATACAC
>DAOSIN010000103.1:0-6701 GCA_035366675.1 Salinivirgaceae bacterium
TGTTTAGCATGGACATTAGGTTGTCAGATGAATATTTGACTTGCTCTGAATAATACCGCTGACTATCGTCAATTTCTGATGTTAAAAGCTGATTTGAAAAAGTACTAATTACGTTTAAAGGGGTTTTTAAATCGTTTGCAGCATTTGAAAGGAAAAGTTCTTTAATCTCTGATATTTTTTTAACGCTATCGTACATTACCGATAACTGGCTGTTTTTTTGTTCGATAACGTTATTTTTCAGAGTTAAGGTATTATTCAAATTTTTACTTTGTCTGTATAATTTTAGCAGTGAATAGCCCGCAAATAACACAATTATCAAGAATACTATAGCAACAATTAGCAAAATGTTTCGGAATCTGATTCCTTTCAAATTGCTCTCTAATTTAAGGTCTTGCAGAGCTTTTTCAGTGTTTAATCGCGATATCTCCTGATCTTTTTTATCTGTCTCGTACTCTTCTTTAAGTTTGGCTAATTGTTGTATGTTTGTTTTACTAACTAAGGAATCGTGTATCAGGGTGTATTCTCGATGACATTTTAGTGCATTTTTATAATCGCCTAATTTTTCATATGTCAACGACAAATCTCTTAGCACCGTAGATAATTGTATTGGTGCGTTTATTTCACGCAACATTTGCAAAGCTTGTTGCTGCATGTGAATGGCTTCACTGTAGTTTTTTAAAGCAGAATGGCATGAGCCCATTCTGCTAAGTGAAGCGGCTTGTCCGTTAATATCACCTATTTTTAGTTGTATGTCATAAGATTTTTTGTAATGGTAAAGTGCATTTTTGTAGTCTTGTTTTTTTTCAAAATATACCTCTCCAATATTAAAATATGGCATCGCTTGTCCCCGCAGATCGTTAAGTTCTTGATATATAGAGAGAGCATATTTGAAATTATAAAGTACACTGTCATAGTTTTTTAAATAGTAGTATGCAGCCCCAATATTGTTATATAATAGAGCTTCGCCTCGTTTGTCGTTAATCTCCCTTTTTAGTGCAAGGGATATGTTGAAGTATTTTAGAGCCTCTTCAAACTGTTCCTGCCGGTATAGAAGTAAGCCAATGTTTGCGTGTGCAGTTGAAAGTTCTCTTTTGTTTCCTAAGCTGTCAGCTAATCTTAAATGACTAAAAAGATATTCACCAGCTTTTTTATAATCACCTCGTTCTTGATAAAGTAATCCTAAATCATTTAAACATGAACTTATTCCTTTTGGGATTTTTGCTACTGAAAACGTTTTTAAAGCCTTATTATATAACATTTCTGCGCTATCGTATAGATTTTGCATATGGTATATGGTGCCGTCTAACATTTGGGCATGTCCAAGCCTGTAGAGATTATTATTTGTTGATAAGCTATAAAGCTTTTTAAGGTAAAATTTCGCAGAATCGATGTCAACATTGCGATAATAGTCTACCATAACACTTAGAGCTTCGAACTTTGCACTATCGTCTCCTTGCGTATAGACTGTGCGTAAACTGTCGATTTTATTGCCTGAAACGGAACTAATTGTTAGTAACAAGGAGCAACCAACGAGTAGCATAAAACGGAATAAGTGCAAAATAGGTTTCATTTTGATAAATTATATGATTCGAAAGAGGTATTGAAGCATAAAGCGTACCACAAAATAAAATTAGAAATTAGAAGTTGGTGTGCCACCCTACGGGTGGGATTGTGTGTTGTAGCACACTAAATTGTTCATTGTTCATTGTTCATTGCTAATTGCTAATTGCAACGCTTTGCATCTCTTTTGTAAGTTCTCAAATTCAGATTCAATCTTTGTTTTATCGTTTTTAACAATAGCTTTATCTAATTTTTTTATTGATTTATTTAATTCAGTATCAATTATATTGTAAAGGTTGCTTTTAATAAATGAGAGTGTTTTTTTCATCTCTTGTTTAGATTCTTCTTTTATGGCAAACTTTAGTTTAAACAAATGTGCGTTAAGTTCGTTATTAATAAAGTCTAACGTTTCCTTAACTTTTGCTTCGCTGTTGTCCGCAAAAATATTTTGTAATGAAAAACCATTATCGACTGTTTTTGCGCTTTCGCTTGTTTCAGGCGTTGTTTTCATATTCTCATAAAGAGAGATTAACTTTCGCGGATCAATAGGACTGAATATATAATCGTCAAAGCCGCTATGTTCAATTGATATATCTTTTTCTAGATTTGTGCTATCAGTAGTACCTATTATAAGTTTTGGAGCATTCTCGTAATTTAATGCTGTTTTTATTAAATACGGAAAGTCCTGATTTTCAGCCGTGTGCATTAGCACATCAATAAAAACTATATCATATTTATTTTTTTTCAATAAAAGTTCTGCTTTCTCTCCGTTATCTACACAGTCAAAAATAATGTTTTGATCGTGAGCGTTTAATACGTTCAAAATGGTAGTTATCTTTTCGTAGTTTTCGTTAGCTATTAGAATATTATAAAACTTGGTGTTAACTGTTAGTTTGTTGATCTGTTTTGTTGGATCTGTTGGTTTTTTTAATTCAATTGGAATATTGATACTGAAAGTTATCCCTTTGTCTTTATGGGAGTCTATATTAAGTGTGCCGCCAAAAAGTTCTACTAAGTTACGAGCAATATTTATTTCAAGATTGACATCAGATTGTTCTGGTTGTGCAGAATTGCTATGACTTGAAGATGAGGCAGATAATATATCTTTGTCTGTGTCATATCCGCTGTTTGTTACAGTAACCTGTAGAGTATCATTTTTTATTATAAAAAAGTAACATTCAACAGTGTTTCCAGAAAAAGAGTTTTTAAAGAGATTATCAATAAGGATGGTACATATTTGTATTATACGAATCTGGTCGGAAACAATAATTTTGTCGTATCCGTACTTGCATTCAACTTTAAATGTTATGTTTTTCTCTACTGCCTTTTGTTCGTAGCTATTTTGCAAAAATCTAACAACGTTTTCAATTGAAAACGGCATTTTTTCTATACTGAGTAACCCTGCGTTAAATTTAGTGTAAGTTATTAAGTTATTTAATAGGGATAATAAGTTATCTGACGAATGTTTAACTTGCTCTAAATAATATCGTTGGTTATGGTCAATTTGAGATGATAAAAGTTGAGTAGAGAAGGTGTTAATTACGTTTAAAGGGGTTTTTAAATCATTTGCAATATTTGATAGAAAAAGCTCTTTAATTTCAGATGTTTTTTCAATACTGTCGTACATTACTGATAGCTGTCTGTTCTTTTGTTCTATAATATTATTTTTTACAGTTAAAGCTTCATTTAAACTTCTGCTTTGTTTATATAGTTTCAGTAACGAGTAGACTGCAAATGTTATAATAGCCATAAATACAGCAGCGACAATTAGTAAAATGTTTCGAGATTTGATGTCTTTTAAATGGCTCTCTAATTCAAGTTTTTGCAACGATTTTTCACTGTTTAATTGCAATATTTCTTGGTCCTTTTTATCAGATTCGTATAGCTCTTTTAATAAAGCTATTTGTTGTATGTTTTCTTTACTAACTAATGAATCGTGAATTAAAGAGTATTCTTTATAATAACTAAGCGACTTTTTATAATTGCCAATTATTTCGTACGTCAATGACAAGTCTTTCAGTACCTCAGAGATTTGTATTGGTGTGTTTATTTCGCGTAACATTTGCAAAGCTAGTTGCTGTACGTGAATAGCTTCCTTATAGTTTTTTAATGCGGAATAACATGAGCCCATTCTGCTAAGAGAAGAAGCTTGTCCATTAATATCATTTATTGCAAACTCTATATCGTAAGATTTTTTGTAATAATATAGTGCTTTTTCATAATCTTTTTTTTCCTCAAAATATATTTCTCCAATGTTAAAATATGGCATTGCCTGTCCTCGTAAGTCATTTAGTTCGCGGAATATGGCGAGAGCACGTTTAAAATTTTCAAGAACATTATCATAATTTTCTAAGTAATAGTATATTATTCCAATATTGTTATAAAGTAGAGCCTCACCTTGCTTGTCGTTAAGCTCTTTCTTTATTGTAAGGGCTATGTTATAATATTTTAAGGCTTCATTATATTGTTCTTGATCCTGTAATAACAAACCAATGTTTGTGTGTGCTCTTGAGAGTTCTTTTTTGTCTTTCAAGCTGTCGGCTATTCTTAAATGGCCAAAATGGTATTCGCTTGCTTTTTTATACTCGCCTCGCTCTCGAGAAAGTACACCTAAATTATTTAAACAAGAGCATGTTCCCTTTGGATATTTTGCGATAGAAAAAGTTTTTAACGCCATATTATATAGCATTTCAGCACTATCGTATAAATTTTGTCGATGGTAAATTGAGCCGTCTAACAATTGGCTATTACCAAGCCTATAAAAATTATTACCGGTTGATAATCTGTAAAGCTCTTTAATATAAAATTTTGCAGAATCAACATCCACATTAAGATAATAGACTACAATACCGTTTAAAGCATCAAAACTTACACTGTCGTCTCCGTGTAGGTAAGCTGTACGTAAACTGTCAAGTTCATTACTCATAACAGAACTAATTGGCATCAGCAAGAAACAACCAATGAGTAGTGTTAAACGATATGATCGCAGTAAAGGATTCATGTAAAAAAATATATTTTTTGCAAAAGATGTATAGACGTAAAGCGAACTGCAAATATAGTTAACTTTGTTGAGTTAAAAGTTAAAAGTTTAAAGTTTAAAGTTGTAGAGACGGAGCATGCTCCGTCTCTACAATCGCCACAATCAATTAGCAATTAAGTTATACCAATTGTTAATTTAAAAATAGTCCAATATTTTTAAAATTTTACAATGGTAAATACCGATGTTACAGATACATAGTCCAAAAAAGCGATACCGAAGTTTGGACTAAAGTATCTATCCAATCAGTATCATAAAGACACGGTCTTTCCTAAATGTTCCTTAACTCCTATTATATAACTAAATTGCAATGGTTTGATTATTAACACTTAACATTTTTCCTTTTTCAAACTTTATAAGCTGTCGGTTAAGGCTACAAAGTTATCTTTTTTGATGTTCGATTGCAAATCGTGAAAAACTTAATGGTTATTTAGTTAACGTCAACCAACCACCAACCACCAACCACCAACCACTATTCACCATTCATCCACCACCCTGTATCACCAGATTTTCACGGTTTTGGGTTTAAAACAAAAAGGGTCTAATCATATTAACAAGACCCTCTTTGATAATTTGTTCAGCTAAGACTTTAAATCTCCATGAAAGGCATTTTAAATGTGTTAGCAGGAATATAAGTCTCCTTAATTGCACGTGGGCTTACCCATCTTAAAAGATTTGTGCTTGCTCCGGCTTTGTCGTTGGTTCCTGAAGCTCTTGAGCCTCCAAATGGCTGTAACCCTACAACTGCGCCCGAAGGTTTGTCATTAATATAGAAGTTACCCGCAGCATAACGAAGAGCATTGTACGCTTTAATTACAGCGTAACGGTCGTTAGCAAAAACAGCACCTGTTAAGCCATATATCGATGTTTTGTTACAAAGCTCTAATGTCTGTTCGTACTCCTTGTCGTCGTAAACGTAGATTGTAACAACGGGTCCGAATATCTCTTCCTGCATGGTTTTAAAATATGGGTCGGTTGTTTCGATAATTGTTGGTTGAACAAAGTATCCAACAGATTTATCGCCAGTACCTCCCGTAATAATTTTACAGCTTGATGATTTTTTCGCAAAGTCGATATAGCTCATTATGTTGTCGAATGACTTTTCGTCAATAACGGCGTTCATAAAATTGCTAAAGTCGTTTACGTCTCCAACTTTGATTTCTGCAATTTGCTCTTGAAGTTTTTGTTTTACTTCTGCCCACATCGATTTAGGTATATATACGCGTGATGTTGCCGAACATTTTTGTCCTTGATATTCAAATCCGCCTGCAATAATAGCTGTGGCAACCTCTTGAGGATCAGCAGAGTTGTGAACGAAAATAAAGTCTTTTCCTCCTGTTTCGCCAACAAGTTTGGGATATGATGTGTAGTTTTCAATATTTTGTCCAACGGCTTTCCATAAGAAATTGAATGTACCGCTTGATCCTGTAAAGTGTATTCCAGCTAAATCTCTATGTTTAGTAACAACATCGCCAATTAATGACCCGCGAGCGGGTACGAAGTTAATTATACCATTTGGCACACCAGCTTCTTGGAAAATTTTCATCATAAAATAGTTTGAAAAGAGAGCGGTGCTTGCAGGTTTCCAAACGGTAGCATTACCCATTAAAACAGGAGAACCATTTAAGTTCGATGCTATTGATGTAAAGTTAAACGGAGTAACTGCGAACACGAAACCTTCTAATGGACGATACTCTAACCTGTTTAGTTGAGTTTCCATAGATTTTGGTTGACCTGCATATATTTGCGATGCAAAGTGTGCATTATATCTCAGAAAATCAATGTTTTCGCAAGTGGCATCAATTTCAGCTTGGTATGGATTTTTGCTTTGTCCGAGCATGGTTGCTGCTAACATTAAATTGCGATGTTTTTTTGATAGAAGCTCTGCCACTTTCAGCATTACGGATGAGCGTTCAACCCATGAAAGGTTTTCCCAGTCTCTTTTAGCCTTTAATGCTTCGTCAATAGCCAAAGCAATTTCTTTTTCGCTTGCTTGGTGACATTTTGCCAAAACATGTTTGTGATTATGTGGCATAACCACATCAATTGTTTTTCCTGTACGAATCTCTTTACCGCCAATAATTACAGGGATTTCAATTTGTCC